>NZ_RZTI01000011.1:0-92121 GCF_003997275.1 Mesorhizobium sp. M6A.T.Ce.TU.002.03.1.1 | reverse complement strand
GAAGAGGATCATGGTCGGGATGCTGCGAATGCCGAGCCTGGTTGCAACCGCCTGCTCATTGTCGGAATTGAGCTTGATCAGGCGAACATGCGGCTCCAGTTCGTTTGCTGCCGCTTCATATGCCGGCGCCATCATCTTGCAGGGGCCGCACCACGGTGCCCAGATGTCGACGACGACGGGGAGGCTGCTTCGCGTGACCTGGCGATCGAAAGTCGGTGCATCGACGTCTGCCGGGTGACCCGAGAACAGCTTGGAGCCGCACTTTCCGCATTTCGCGTCCCTGGCATTGCGTGCCGGCGGCAGGCGATTGACCCCGCCGCATTTGCCGCAAACCACCAGATTTTCCTGCGCCATGGCCATTCACCTGCTGAAGTCGATCGCCGCCGTCAGGATGCCGTCTTGAGTGAAGCACGCTGCGCAAAAGCTGCCGCGTCCGAAACACTCGCCAACTCTGCGGCGATGTCGGCGAGCTTTCGATCGGCGTCGACCTTGCGCCAGGCGGGCGGGGTGGCATTTCGCTGCAATTGCCGCGACAAGATGTCGACGGTGGCGTCGGAAGGACCGCCCCTGCGTTCGCTCACCCGCTGCCAAAGAACGAGCGGATCCGCCTCCAGCCAGAATCCGGCGAAAGTGACGCCTCTATCACTTGCCGCCTTCTCGATGCGGTCGTGATCGGCCGGCCTGTCAAAGACGGCATCGGCGACCACCGAACCGCCTTCGGAAAGGATCAAGTCGGCGCGCCATGCCATTTCGCGGTAGACGCGGTCGGACACTTCCGGTCGATAGGCCCTGTCCGGCAGTTTCGTCTCGACTGGCACCCCATGCATGGCTTTGCGGATGCGGTCGCTCTCGATAATGCGCGCGCCGGGCGGCGCGCCGACATGTGCGGCGAGTGCTTCGGCAACGGCCGTCTTGCCGGAACCACTCAAGCCGCCGATCGCGATCAGCCGAGGAGGCCTTGCCTGGAGAAGTGTTCGGGCAAGCTCGAAATAAGATCTGGCTTCGGCAATCAGCCCGCCGGAATCGGCACCGCCTTCCTCGATCTGGGTTGCGGTGACATGCGCGCGCACGGCAGCCCGCACCGCCATGAAGAACGGCAAGAGAATGAAGCCGTCCTCGTCGTCTGCTTCGTCGAGATAGCGGTTCACCACCAGGTTGGCGAGTTCCGGAAAGCCGCGATGCCAAAGGTCCATCAGCAGGAAGGCCAGGTCGTAGAGCACATCGATGCTGGCGATCTGGTCGTTGAATTCGATGCAATCGAAGAGGCGGGGCTCTCCATCGAAGAGACAGATGTTGCGCAGATGCAAATCGCCATGGCATCGCCGGATCTTGCCTGCGGATTCCCGCCGGTCGAGCAGTTCGCAATGACGGGCGAGGGCGGTGCGGAAAATCCCGGTAAATGTCTTGATCTCGGCTTGTTCGAAAACATTGCCGGTGGCAAAGCCGGCTTCGTTTATGGCGAGCACGCCTGCCAGGTTCGAGGATCCGCTGCCCTTGTGGACCTCCGGCGCCTCGCGATGATAGCGCACGATCATACGCGCGACCGCTGTCATCAGCGCAGGCGTCAACTCGCCACCGACTGCCATTCGATCGAGCAGCTTCGACTGATCGAAGCGGACCATCTCGATCGCCGCATCGACCAGTTTGCCGCCTCCGTCGAAGGCGAGCTTGCCGTCGGTCTCTCGCGTGATGCGCCGCACACCCAGATAGAGGCCGGGCGCGGTCTTGGAGTTGAGTTCCACCTCTTTCTCGCAAGTGGCGAGCCGCAGCACCGGGGTCGAGAAGTCGACATAGGGCAGCTTCACGGCTCGCTTGATCTTGTAGGCGCGCTGGCCAACCAGGAAGATGCGCGAGATGTGGGTTTCGATCGCTTCGACCGGCCCGGTCTCGCCATATGTGGCAGGGTCCATCAAAATCGCGGCCACGGATTCCTGATCCTCGACGATCATCGCATGCCTCTTTGTTTGTATCGAACCTTTGGAATCCGACGAGTGTGTTCGCTGAAATTCCGCGCCATCGGGGCCTTGCTGCCGCAGCGTCTGGGTATAACCAGCCAAGTCACGGATGCGTTCCCTAGTGCGACTCTCCCGGCGCCGATCGCATGTTCCGGCACACGTGGGCGCGTTAATAAGGATCGAATGATGCGCGGCGACGTTCTTCACTCAGCGCAAGGAACGCACCGAGCTGTCTCGCTATTACGACGATTGGACTTTGACGCAAAATCGGGAGCAGCCGCCATGGCTTTCAGGACGATACTTACCGTTACCGGGCCGAACACGGGAGACAACGATCTCAAACTCGCCGCCGACCTGTGCAACGAAATCGGCGCGCATCTTGCTGTTCTCGTCGTTGCCATTGCTGCGCCGCCACCAGTCGGAGAGTATGCCGCGGTGGTTTCAGAAGCCTGGCTCGAGGCGCGTCAGTCCGACGAGAATCTGTTGAAGAAGCGAGCTACTGCCGTATCGGCTTTTCTCGCCGGCAGGGCGCCTTTGGCCGATGTCTCCAGCGAATATCCGGAAGCCGGCTGGGCCGACGACACCATCGGCCGTCGTGCCCGCTATGCCGACATCACGGTTTTTGGACCGGAGTTGCTTGCCAACGAAACGCTGAAGAGCAAAACGATCGAAGGCGCATTGTTTTCGTCGGGAAAGCCTTTGCTGCTCATCCCCCAGGGATCGCGGCCGACACTGAAGCCGAAACGCGTGCTGGTCGCCTGGGACGCCCGTCTGGAATCATCGCGTGCCGTCCGCGAATCCCTCGACATGCTGGCAGGCGCCGATGAGGTGCACCTCGTCATGGTCGATCCGGTGGAGGACGAATACCACCATGGGGCGGAACCTGGAGCCGACGCCGCTGCCTATCTCGCGCGGCACGGCGTGAATGTCACGGTCGACCGGCTGCCCAGCTTGAACCATTCAGTCGTCGACGTGCTTCGCAGGCACGCGGTCGACATCGCCGCCGACCTGATGGTGATGGGCGCCTATGGTCATTCCCGGTTGCGCGAGCGCATCTTCGGCGGCGTCACCATCTCGATGCTTGAAGATCCGCCGATGCCGATCCTTATGGCGCATTAGCAATTTAAGGACTGAAGACGGTTGGGCCGACGCGATCCGCCGCGGGAAGAATCCGTCACGCCAGCTGCGGAACATTGGTCAGTCCGCCGGCCAGTGGCGAGCGAATCTCGGGAAAACGCTAAGTATTTGTTTTTTCTGGTCGGAGTGGCAGGATTTGAACCTGCGACCCCATCGTCCCGAACGAGCGTGTCGGCCAGCAAAAGCCCGGATTTCCGGCATTCCTCATCACGGCCGGCGGCTCCTGTTCACCTTTGTTTCCGGCTTATCTGTGGGGATGTGAGGAGTGACGGGAGCGTTCGCCTTCTGTGCCCCGGGCATTCGGACGACGTTTTTCGGTAGATTTCGCGAGCGCGCCTTGGAGACGATCGCTTCGGCGGCATCCGCCTGGAAGTCGGGGTGATGGTGGCTATAGGTCTGGATCAGCATCTCGACGGTCATGCCGAGGAAGCCGGCGGCCGCCCAAGGGTCCGAGCCTTGCTGCATCAGCCGGGGTCGCGGCCGTGTGGCGGAAGATGTGCGGGGTGACGCCGGATCGACGCCATCGACCAGCACGCGCCCAGCCGCGGCAGGCCAGCTCGCTTCGACACACCATACGTCAGAGGGGCATTCTTGTGGATGTTCATTCGGACCGTCCGGTGAGTGCTGAAGCTTGGTAACTCCAGTCTCCTCGGTTCGGTCCGAATGGACAACCTACAGAAAGCTCACAACTAGAGCCTGTTCCATCCCTGCATCGGGATGGAACTCCATCTCTTTTATTTGAGCATGATCTCCTCCGAAGACCGGGCTCCCGCTTTTTGCTACCCTGACCTACGGTTCGGGATCATGGCTTTGAGGTGTTGCTTATCCAGTCCTTGTTTGGCCACGGCGAACCCTCGCGGGATGTTGTTTCCCCGTGTAGGTCCTTCAGGTCACAAAGAATGCGCCTGCCGTAAGCGACAGAGCTGGAGAAAGGGTGGCGAACTGTGTTTGAGCTGCGCCGCCGATCCCGTCGCTGTCGAACGAGAGCGCCCCAGTCGAACTGTTGTAGATGATGTGGTCAGAGCTATCATGCGCGGCCTTGCCGGTAAAGAAAGCGTCCGATGAAAGCCCTCCCAACTTAAGCCCGGCAAAAATCGCGTCGTCGAGGTGGACTTTGTCCTGGGACTTGTTGAAGTCGGTGACCCTATCAATATTGCCGGCTCCAAGAGCGGTTTTGAAAACGAACGCATCGTTGCCGCCAAAGCCGCTCAACTTATCGGCACCGCCGCCGCCGTTGATGACGTTGGCGCCGGCATTGCCCTGGATGGTTTGGGCCAACTCGTTGCCGGTCAGGTTGATTGCCGTGGTGCCGGCGTCCCTCGTGGTGCCAAGGACTTCAACCGACGAGCCGGCTGAGAGCGCATAGCTCACAGAGGCCCACACCCTGTCTTGACCTTGGCCAGAGGCCTCGACCACCTTGTCGCCCGCGTTGTCGACATAGTATTCGTCGTTGCCGAGGTAGCCTGTCATCGTGTCGGCACCAGTTCCCTGAAGTACATCGGCGCCGCTGGTGCCGTACAAGGTGCCATCGCCGGTGCCGCCGGAAGGAGGGACAGTCCCAGACCCAGTCTCGGTCCCAGTCCCAGTCTCGGTCGAGCCAGTGGTCGGGGGAGTGACGTTCGCGCCCGTTACAGTGTCGCCGCTACCTGCCTTTTGATAGAGCTGCACCTCGTCGATCTGCATCTGCATCGACGAAGGGGTCGAGCTATCGAGAGTCGTATGCCATCCGGCCGCGTTCGAATTCGCGACCCCATTATTCATGATCAATTCCATCGGTTCATCCGGGATCGGGGCCTGTGCGCTGGTCACTTGCGCCATCTGGTGCCCATCGAGATACCAGGTGATCGATTCACCGGGCACCCAGTTGATCCCATACGTGTGGAAGCCGGCCGTGAGGTCGGTGCCGGTATCGATGCTGTTGCCGACCCACCCTGACGGCGAGTGGAGGTGCCAGGAGAACATCTGGTCTGCCGGCCCCGAACCGGTAAATCCACCCTCCTGTATATCGATCTCGAAATTGTCGCCGCTGCTGCCGGCGCCTTCGCCGGGCAACATCCAGAGGGCCGGCCATGCGCCATCGCCGCTCGGCGCCTTCATGCTGATCTGAAGATAGCCGCCATTGAATTCGAAGTTGCCGTAGCTGCTGACCGCGCCGGACGTGACCGGGTATGTCTGTGTCGTCCCCTGATTTATGCCGCTGATGGGCTGCTTGATCGCCGTGAGATCCAACTGCCCGTTGGTCACGGACACTTGGCTCGGCACATCGTAGTCGGCATAATACTGCGAGCCTGCGTTGCTTCCTCCTGATCCATTGCTATTCCATGGCCAGCCGTTGGCGGCATTGCTGGTGATGTAGGTATTCCAGTCGCTGTCGAGCGCCGTACCGGAGAAGGTTTCCTCGAAGACGAGATCGCTAGAGGCAAAGCCTGCGGGTGCGGAAAGAGTCATTCAGTGATCCTCTGTGGCGTTGAAAACAGCCGCGCATCGCCAAGGCGCACGACATATCGCATGCTCGCAGTTCGGCACCGCGAACGGATTTCAAAGTAGCGGAGATTTGGAAGTCCTCGCCCAGACATTATTGTCGAGCGAACTTAACGTTGAACTCGCCATAGAAGGTGAGTTTTGTCGACGGGAATGCTCATCAGGCCCTCGTCCTCGAAACCATAAACGGTGTCGCTGCAGACGGGCGCAAGGGGGTCAACGGATCGAGCCGTAGCCGGACAAAAGTCGAGCGCAGCTGTTCCGGCAGAAGTATCGCCGGGCTTGCAGTTTAGTATAATCACAGTAGAATCCTTAGTCGTTCCTGTTTTTTGTTTTCATTACGCCCACACCCCTAAGTCAAGCGCTGGTATTTCCGCTTTCTGGCTTACTCACGCACCGTCTTGTATCTACGTGAGTTGATCACTCGAGGACGATGTACGTAACCCAACCTGCCATATGCGGCGAGAATGAGGCTGGGCGAAAACTTATTAACACCTTCTAATGTAGGGGTGTGTCGAACGGCCGCACCGAAACAGCCTTCCGGACGTCCTACGAAAAACCGTGTCCGTCGGCTGAAATGTTGCGCTGGTTTGGGCGCCAGTGGTTCGAGCGGGTCGTTCGCATATGAGATCGTCGAGAAGGACGGCCGGGATGTCTTGCGATGCTGCGTGGCGGACGAGCCGTCGGAGCTATGGCTGGAGCTGCCGATCCCGATGTTCGACCGTGCCGTTTGCGCGGCAGATGCGCTTGGCCGAGGTCCGCCGTTGCGGCGTTGACTACGCTCCAGTCTCTACACGTGTTGCTGAGCGACGTCGCCGGCGGCACGGGGCGGCGATGTCCCGCATCATCCGCTTTCAATGATCGAAGATGGAACCTGGCACCGTTATCGAGCGCAGCCCAATGCAGGCTAGATTGACGCACCCAGAATTGGCCGTTTTCGTTCAGGACGCACAGCGATAATGCGGCATCGCTTGTCCCTGATCGGCGACAACATTCTACCGGCAGCGTCGCTGTGGAGTGAAGAGTTTGGTTCTTTCTTATGAGCTACCTCAGATGGGCCGCGTGCTTGAGGGTGCCTCCCCCGGAAGCTTCGCAGCCGGCGGCTTGACTGGATCGAGGGTGTCGTTACATTTGTTTTGTTTTTATCCGGTTGCGCCCACTTTCTGAGGTGCGCGGTCCCTAACGTGCAGCCCGGGCAAGGGAGGAACTCTAGAACTCTGGAGCGACCTCAATGCCGTCCTAAGATCCGTTCATTCTCAAAATGTGAAATTCGATCAACTGGAGCGACTTAGGATTCCCCTTCTGGAACTGGCATTGGGGCCATGCAGAGATTTCGATCGCTGGTTGTTTTCATTCAAAGCAACAAAGCTATTGTTAGGTCGAAGTATTCGAAGAGGCAACTCAAGCGCACTGATGTGGGCAGAGATGATTTCAAGTAACGATCTCTATACCGGAAAAGACTATGCTGCTGCCAATCCGACTTGGCATGACGAAGATGGCGGTGTTAAGGCCGCGAACATCGCCAAGATCGTGCGCGCCAACAAAATCAGTTGCCAGAAAATCGTCGACACAGGTTGCGGGACGGGAGGCGTTCTGAATGCCCTTCTTCAACACGATATCTTCCGTGACTCAGTGGCTACCGGCTACGACATCGCTCCCTATGCTATAAATTTGGCGAAGCAGCGAGAAAGAAAAAACCTAAGATTTCACTGCGGCGACTTCCTGCAAACCAACGAAAATTACGATCTTCTTTTGTGCATCGATGTTTTCGAGCATATAGATGACTATATGGGCTTTCTTCGGAGGCTCAGAGGACGTTCAAAATACTATGCGTTTCATATTCCTCTCGATATCAGTATTGTCGGCCTTCTGCGCGGTCAGCACCTTAAGCAACGCAAGGAGGTCGGTCACCTGCATTACTTTGATCAGGCAACAGCTCTAGCGACTCTGCGCGACACAGGCTTTAAGATTATTGACGCACAGTACACTAGGACGGAAGATATCCTGCTGATCCATCCCGAATGGCGAACCACGACAGCCATCCTCGGTAACGCCGCACGGCGCATTGTCCGGACTATTGCCGGAGAGGATCTGTCGGTGCGCTTACTCGGCGGCGCCTCACTGATGGTCCTCACTAGCTGAGGTGGTGTTAGGCGTCAGAACAACCGACTCCAAGTGGTGGCAGCAAGGGAGATGGCGAGACTCGAGGGCGAGACGCTGCAGTATCGTATTTTGCTCGACGCCGGCGATCTTCAGCAATGTCGGGTGTTCCCGAGATCGGGTCGGCTTGCTCCTTGCGATCGCGCCGACCGCATGAATTCGCTATTCGCGGAACCTCGCCACGGTGCTTGCGCAGATGCCCATACGACCTCTTGCGCTGATACTTCAGCATGAAGCGACGTGGCAATTTGTAGTCTCGGCTGGTACTCAAACTCGTCCAGCGCGAACTGACCTTTTGTGTGCGTGGAGGCTCACGAAGGCAAAGTTGACAGTGGTCCCCGGAAAACGTCAAACTGCTACGGTCACCCGCAAGGCCGGGCGGATCTCGCATACTTTCAACGTTGATCGCCGTCCAGCGAGAAGCTCCGAAACTCGATTCCGAGTTGCTTGAGCCGCTCTACACCGGGAACCTCTGCCGCCGGGTGCACGAGCCCAAGGATGGAGTCGGATCGGAAGGGGAGGGGGACACGCAGGGCCTCAGCTGCCTTGAGGACGCCACTGACAAGCTGCCAGGGCACTGGGACGGCGCGCAGTGTTCTGCCTTGTGACGCGGCGATCTCTTTCATGAGCCGTCGGAACGGCACCGGTTCGGGGTTGGCCAGCCCTACCGGTTCCGGCAGGGGCATGTCCGACTCGGCAATACGCACCATGGCGGCTGCCAGGTCCGCCTCATGCACAGTGAACTGATGGGAGCGCGCCCCGATGAGAGGTGTGACCGGCAGGTTGGTGAGCTTGCGGAGCGCGCCCGCCATCCCGCCCCAACCGGGGCCGTACACCAGTCCGAGGCGGGTGGAGACACCTCCCAGACTGCTGCCGGTGCGCTCGCAGGCCAGCTTCGCCTGGCCGTACAACTGTCGGGTTCCCTTATAGGCGGACATCGAGGAGATAAAAATAACCCGGCGAACCCCTGCGTCGGCGGCATTGCGGAGGAGCTGCTGCGAGCCGGACACATTGACACCCCACACATCGCCGGCGCTGACGAGAGTCAGGTCCCATGCACCGTGGATGAGCACATCTAGGTCGCTGAATGCGGCCCCCGATGGCGGGCGCTTGATCTCGTATGGGCGCCACTCGGCGATGCCGACCATTGCGGCAGCAGATTCGGAGGTCACCCGGTTCGAACGGGCGAACGCGATGACCTCATGCCCTTCTTCGGCGAAGGCGGCACGCAGGATAGTCCCGACATATCCGTTGGCTCCGGTGATACCGACCCGCATTAAACCCTCACCCCGTCAGCTCCATCGCTTCGCAGGCGATGCGATGAGAATTGGCCATCACAGTCAGGGTAAAGGTAGTAGCTGGAACATTTGGGAAAACCGACCCGTCGATAAGATGGATCCGGTCCCAGCGCGCCAGCCGCCCGAGGCGGTCTGTCGTCGCCCTCCCAGTATTCCGCTCACTGGCGTGGGGAAAGCTGCCGCCAAAGTGGTAGCTCTTGGCCCCGCCCGACCACAACATCTGCGGTGTGACTGGCCACAAATCAAGGTAAGGTGCCGCCCTGCGGATCCGCTTTATTACGTCAGGCAGCATCGGAGGCACGTCTTTGCCCTTGACCTTGGCCTCGCTGAAGCCCTCCGAAGTGAGGGTGATCTGGGGTAGCTCATCAGGAGCTGCGGACATCTGGGCGGTGACCCGGACCTTGGGTGATGCCCAGGACGGCAAGTAGCCCAGGCCTACCGTCAACCGGCTCAGGAGCCGATCCGTCGCGAAGGCGGCGGCGGGATGTTGGAGGAAGCCGGGCAGCGCATCGTAGTATGCCTGGTTGAACGGATAGAAGTGAATTTGTGAGACATCGAAGCCCTCGTCGTCCTCGCCGATGACCATGTTGAACTGGTTGAGTGTGAACTCGCGCCTTGTACGTGGGTCGGGGGTCGGCTTCATGGACATCATTGGAAGAACGAACTGAGCCGATTCCGAAAGATGTACCGGCTGGTCCGATCCGAGCGAGCCCAGGATCAGCCGGGTGGTCCCGATTGGCCCGCAGCCCACGAAGACCCGGTCGGCTGTGAATCGCTGGATCCGGCCGCTGGACAGCTCCCGGGCGTGTACGACGGCCGTGTCGCCCTCCTGGTCGACTCGCACCGCGAGCAGCCCGCTGCGGTAGTCGATCCTCCCGCTGCGCCTGAAGCGATCGAAGCTGTGCGAGGCCGAAAAGATCAGCGACTGCGGGCACCCAGTCATGCATAGGCCGCAGGGCTGGCATTCGGGCGCTGAGAAGGCGAGCCGGGCGCGGCCTATGGTTATTCCCGTGGAGCGCACACGATCGCGGTGCCGGTCGTAATTGGCCAGGACCATCTGCGTCCGCGGTGCCAGGGGCGGAAGCGGGTCCGGGGATCCGATGAGCGGGAACCACTCCTCGAGATCGTCGGACTCTCCAGCGAAAGGAATGTGACCCAGGATCGTCCTGTAGTGCTCTTCCATGTCCGAGAAGTCGAACGGCCATCTTCTGAACGTGGCGGCGCTGAAGGGCATGATCTGGGCCCCCCAGACATTGCTAAACCCCCCGTAGGCGCTTGAGATGACAGCTGAGTTGACTCTACCCTCGCAGTGCACGCCGTCGAGCTGGCCCTTGTTGACAAACGGGAAATCGGATCCGTAGCTTCTTTTTTCTGGCAGCGAATCGGACTGGACCTGCTTGGGTTGCAGGCTGACCCGGCGGACGTCCTCCTCATCCCAGTCGTCGACACGCAGCTTGGACAGCCTGGAGATTACCTCCTGCGTCTCCGCGTCCAGCACGGTGCCCGGATCGAACACGGTTATCTTCTCGTCTGGCTTCTCGGACAGCGCCAACACGGCGGCGGCTGCAGCTGGACCCGAACCAATGATTACCGAAGACGGCATTTACTTCCCTCGCCCACCGGCTGCGCGGCTGTGTCCAGCATCTGCTTGGTTGCCTGTTGGCCCTGCCGGCGCAATCGCCGCGCCAACTCGATCCGGCCGGCGACGTGGCCTGCCGCGGCCAGCCCCACGCCAGCGATTATCGCCGCGGACCGGGCCAGCCCGTGGGCGTCACCCTTGGCCGCTTGCGAAATCCCCCGCGGTACGCCCTTGGTCAGCGCGTACCAGACGAAGCGGGCCTCTGCACCCAGTGTGGCGGCGTCGCCCATCTGGGCAAAGGCCTCGACCTTCCCCTTGTTGACGAAGAAGCAGCGGCGCCAGAAGTACTTCCAAGTCGGCCGTGAGGCGGGTACAAAGTGGCGGACGGTCGCCGCCGGTTCGTAGATGACCGCCTCACTGCCCTTGATATGCGCCACGCGGTGGCACATGTCCATGTCGTCGTGATTGTCGGAGTGGAACCCTCCCACCTGCTCGAGGAGGGTCCGCCGCACCGACATGTTGGCTCCTATGAGGTGAGCCAAAGGGCCTCGGCTGGTCGGAAGGCCGTCATAAGCGCATCCGAACACCCAGTCGAACTGCACAGGGAACCAGGCCGGGCGGCCAGCCTTGAAAACCGGTATGGGACGACCGCCGACGGCCCCGATGCGCTCATCCTGATACGGGTCGGTGAGAATCCCGAGCCAGTCCTTGTCGGCCGCTGCATCGTCATCCAAGAACGCCAGAATGTCTCCGGCAGCTATCTCGGCTGCCGTGTTTCGGGCCGACCCCAGGTGCCCGTCGTACTTGTTCTGGATCACCCGTATCGGAGGGGTGGATGCGGCGAAGTGAGCCCAGTACGCGGCACAACGGTGGAACAGGGTCTCATTATGGTCGATGCAAACGATGATCTCACAGGGTTGCAAGGTCTGCTCCTGAACCGAGGCCACCGACTGAAGCATCAGCTCCCATCTGTCCTCGGTGTAGGCACAGATAATCACCGAGATCGTGGGGGGGCGCGGGACCTGCTGGCGTTCGCTGGTGACGCCATCCTCGGTCTGCCCGGTTTTCGATCCAGGCTGACCGGTTGTGGCAACGGCAACGTCATTACCGCGGCGGGCGAGACCGATACTTAGGTTCCGGACGTGGCCCCGCTGGCCAACGCCAATCGGCGTACAGGATTGCGCAAGCATCAGAATACGCATCTAGGAATTCTCCCGACTTGAGCTGCCAATGTCTGCCCCCAAGCTCTTCGATAGACGGTGCGATGGTCTTGGTTTTTGAAAAGCCAGACTTCCACGCGCTGGATTCGGCTTACCCGGAAGCCGGTTCTCAGCATAAAGAAACCACGAGGGCCGAGGTTTGCGCCACAGAGGCTCGAGGCGGCCGCCGACGCCAAGCACGCGCGGGTCGGCGTAGGGCATCAGCAACTCGTCCAGCCAGCGCTCATCGGCGATCGCATCGTCATCGAGAAACGCCATGACCGGCGCGGACGCCAATCCGGCTCCCGTCGTGCGACCGCCGCACAGTCCACGCACGTTGGTATTAGGTGTGACGACGACACCCTCGATCCCGCGCCGGGCGCGCTCCAAGAGCGCCTCATCGTTGTCGACGACGAGGATGATCTCGCGGGCCGGGCAGGTCTGGCGGCGCACCGACGCGATGGCCGCGTTCAAATCGTCCCAGCGATCGAGTGTGTCGGCGCAGATCACGACGGAGGCTTCGGTCATGGCAACTGCCGGCTGGTTTCTGAGGCCGGGCTGGTTTCGCGTGTCTGCGTCGCCCGAGCCGTGGCGGCTTTGAGGATGCTCCAGAGCGGACCTCCGTCGTTGTGAATATCGAACTTGTCATATTCGTCGACGGGATAGCGTCCGCTGTCCTGCCGCGACACCAGCCGCCACACCATCCAGCCGGCGCAGTTGCGCTCGCGCGTCAGCGTGTCGAGCCACATCGCGTAAGCCTGGGCAAAGTTCTGATTGGAGCGGGCATAGCCGAACTCCTCCAGAAGCACCGGCTTTCCGGCGCGAACTGCCAACCGGCAGAACTCGGTGATCAAGCTGTCGAACTGCTGGACGGTGAGCTTGTAGTAGAGCGGGTAGCCGTGCCAGGTCCCGAAATCGAGAGTCGGGATCGTCAGATCCGATAGCTTCGACTCGACGTTAGCGTGCCCTGAGGTGACGAGATGGTTGGGATCGAGCGACTTCACGTAGGCCGTCATTTCGGTGGTCCAAGCCAATCGTAAGGCCTCCGGCTGCGCATTGCCTTCGTTCATTAGCTCCCAGGCCATGATGGTCGGATCATCCCGGTAGGCGAGCCCGGTGAGCGGGTTGACTCGCTGCACGACGTGGCTGACCCAGGTCCTGTAGTCGCGCTTCGTGCGCGGATCCTGGAAGAAAAACTCCGACTTCTCTTTGCTGAGGTCGGTGTTGTACTGGCTCTGCACGCCTGGGGCGTCCCGGCTCCCATACCAGGCCCGCATCTGCTGGGCGCCGCCTGTGAAGGCCCAGAAATCCAGGACGGCGATGATCAGCCTCAGGCGTCGCTTGCCGGCCTCGGCGATGAGGAAATCAACCTTCTGCATGCCGTCGGCGCCGTCATTGACCGCCATCCTGTTTTGGCTCGGGTCCCAGTAGAGCAGGTACGTGCCCTTGACCGCGAGATTGCTGGCTTCGCCTTCAAGCCGCCAATCCCAGATCGTAGGCTTGCTTCCGTCGAGCGACCCGATCACCGGCTGGAGGAAGGTGCGGACCACATTGGCGCCCATCGCCACCGCGTCATCGAGAACGCGGGTGACCTCATCCGGCGACCCGTAGGTCAGATAGTGGTTGTTTACGCCGGTCACGAAGAACGGCCTGCCGTCCAAGGTGAAGTTCGTTCCGGAAGTCTTGATGAAGGACGTTGCCGACGGATCATCCGCGGCGCTCACGACTGCCGGAACGGACAGCAACGCGCACACCAGCACCCGCAGTCCGGCGTTGCGCAGCCTATTTTTCACTCGTTGCCAGCCGACAATCACCCGGGCATGTGGCTCTCGCCGGGCGCCGAGTGCAACAGCCCCGAAGGATTACCTCCTCTGACCTCGCACAGCCCGGGCGTCGTTCGGGCATAGTGGTGCTTGGCCGATTCCGGTCGCTCGAGTATAGACCCGTGCTGTCAGACATCGCTCCCAACCAAGAGTTCGGCTCCTCGTATTGGCGAGTCCCCGCGGTAGTAATAGGTCGGAAGTATTCTCGCGCTGTGGCACGCGCCATCGCTTTCCATCTACCTCCCTGGCCCGCAGGCCCGCGGCGGAGTCTTGGTAAGGCGGATCGCCGCAGGCGGTTCTCGTCAAGCTGTGAGCCGGCGTCCTTTTGAAATCCGCGGTCAGAACAACAATGCGCATTTGCCTGAGTCTCGATCCATCGCGGCTACTTCGGTGGCACCTCTGGCTGGCAGAAGCGCTTGCTGAAGTGCCCGGCAACGAGGTCTCCTGCGCTTTGGCGGCCGGTCGCCGCCCGCTGCCGTTGACCTGCCGTCTGCTGCTCGAACTCGAACGACTGGTCTATGGCTTTCGCGGGAACGGCGCCACTGACTCCGTCGAGGCGGCGCTGCGGTCCCTGCCGCCGCCTCCGTCCGACCAAGTGGACGTGGTGATCGATTTGAGCGGAGAGGAGACGCGCCCGGCGGGGCTGCGCGTGCTGACGCCGCTCTTCAACGGCGTACCCGGCGAGATCGGCGTCATGGCGGCCGTGGCGAATGATCAGGACCTTCTCGTCGACCTGCACGACACGGCGCGCCCGTTGCGGCCGTGGATGGCCCGTCCGGCCAGTGTAGACCGTGGAGTGTTCTCAGCGAGTCTCGACAGCGTCCTCTCCTGCGCTGTGCTGCTGATCCTCAAAGTCTTGCGCGAGGAAACCGGTTCAGCTGCGTCCGGTGTCCCCGGTTCACGGACGGCCGTGCCTTCGCTTGGCGCATTTTCGGCCCTTGCAAGGGCGACCGGCACGGTTGCATCGAAGGCGATCGGGCTTTTGGACGTCCTGGCGAGGGGCGGCAGGATGTGGGGGATTGGCTGGCGCTTCGATGAATCGGCGAGCCTGCTCGACAAAGGCGAAGCGACCTTCCGGGTGCTCACCGGAAATGCCGACAGCTATCTTGCCGACCCGTTCCCGTTCCGGCACCAGGGGCAGGATTTCATCTTTGTCGAACAGTACCTCTACTCGAAGAACCGGGGGTGCATTGCGGTCGTGACAGTGAACCGGGACGGGACCGCCGGCGCATCCCGGATCGTCGTGGAGGAACCGCATCACCTCTCGTACCCGTTCCTGTTCGAGCAGGATGGGCAGATCTGGATGATCCCCGAATCGGGGGCGGCCAGGAATGTCAGCCTCTACCGGGCAGTGGAATTCCCTTACCGGTGGACGCGGGAGGCCTGCCTCATGGAAGGCATTGAGGGCTACGATACCACGCCGCTCTGCCATGCGGGCGGCTTTTGGTTTTTCGTCAGCCCAAGGCTGTGGAGGTCCACGTCCTGGGATGCCCTCAGCCTCTACCGTGCCGAGAGCCTGACCGGGTCTTGGATGCCCCATGCCGCCAACCCCGTCCTGCTCGATGCCAGGCTCAGCCGCCCCGCAGGCGCCGTCATCCGACACGGCGGACGCACGCTACGCCCGGTCCAAGACTGCGCGCGCGGTTATGGCGGCGCGGTGACGTTCTGCCAGATCGATGCGCTCGGCGTGTCGGAGTTTGCCCAGACCCCGGTCGGTCGCATTTGGTCCGGAGCGTTGGGGTGTCACACCTACAACCGCCGGTCTGGCCTGGAGGTGATCGACCTGTTCGGGCATATCCGGGGTTTGCGAGAGGTCACGACCTCCTATCGTTTGCTGGTACCCGACGCGCCGGTCTCGGGACCGCGTGGGGTCTCGGGACCGCGTGGGCAGTCCCTCTCTTGGCCGGTCTCGTCCGGCTAGCTACCCGTAGCCAGGCGGTCGAGCGCAAGGTACCCCGCCTGCGAAGGGCCGGGCGCGCTCGACCCTTCTCGGGCACAGAATAAGCTCGGAAATCACGGCCGAGTGAAGGAGCGAGCCCACCTGCACATCGCAGCTTCTGGCCAGTGGCAATGTCAGCGTTGCGCTGGACGTTCATTTCTTCGCCCCGACGGCTCGCTCAGTAGAAATTGTCGCTTGTGAGCTAGTGCCGGCCGCGGGTCGATGGATGTCCTCGCTGGCGTTGAAGGTGGCCCCAGAGGTCTAAACGGGTTTGGCAACGCTGCCAACACAGCTGCTGAAGATGATCGGTGCCGCTGCCGTGCTATCCGCGCTGGTGGTATGGGCTGGAAATAACCTGAAGGGATACCCCAAGAGAGCTAATCATCTATTGTCTTTTCCTAACCATCCATCGTCCTTCCATTTAAGATATGCATCAGTAATGCTCGCATAACAAACTAAGATTAGGGGGCTGCAAGCGTACCGATCTTCATCTCATCTTCATTTTATTATGGCCGGGAGTCCGCATATGGTTGGATCAAGCACATCCGTGGATGTGGCGGTCATTGGATCTGGCCCCCACGGCTTGTCGCTGGCCGCGCATTTGCGTGCGCGCGATGCGGAGCACCGGACGTATCACCCGGCCCATCATCTCGCCCGATACCTATCGGCAGTCCTGGCGCGCTTCCAGCCCGCCCCCTGGGTCCCATCGTACGACCTCAAAGCGCTGCCATGAACGCCCGTCTTTCCAGCATTGTCGCCCCCATCGGTGCCGCATCGCCGCCTGACCCGATCGATTTCGCGCTGCGGCGATCGTTGACTCTGCCTCGAGTCAGCTTCGTCGTCCCGACGCTCAATGAAGCCGAGAACCTCCCTTGGCTTCTGCCGCGCATCCCCAACTGGGCGCATGAGATCATTATCGTGGATGGTCGTTCGACCGACGACACGGTCGCGGTCGCGCGCCGCCTGCGCGAGGACGTGAAGGTTGTCATGGAGCCCCGTCGGGGCAAGGGCGCTGCACTGCAAGCGGGATTCCTGGCCGCCACAGGCGACATCATCGTCATGCTGGACGCCGACGGCTCCATGGTCCCGGAGGAGGCGATCGTCTTTGTAAGTGCGCTGATGGCCGGCGCGGATCTCGTCAAGGGTTCACGTTTTATCCAGGGCGCCGGCACCGACGATATGTCCCTGGTCCGGATGTTCGGCAACAGGGGGCTGACCCTTTTCGTGCGGCTGCTCTATGGCGGTTGGTACTCCGATCTATGCTACGGATACATAGCCTTCTGGACCAAACACGTCGCCACGCTGGACTGCGATTGCGATGGGTTCGAGATCGAGACGCTCATCAACGTGCGGGCCTTGAAGAACCACCTCAATATCGTAGAGGTGGCGAGCTTCGAGGCTCAGCGCATCAGCGGTGTGAGCCATCTGCGCGCCATGCCGGACGGCTGGCGCGTCCTCAAAACCATCCTGCGCGAGAGGATACACCAACAGCGCAGGCGGAGCGCGACAGCCTGTGTTGTCGGTGGACAGACCTGATGCGAATCCTGATGGTTGCCGCCCGCTGCTACCCCCTCATAGGCGGCATCGAAACTCACATCCAGGAAGTCGGCCCCCGCTTGGTAACGCTGGGCCACGCCGTCGACGTGCTCACCACCGATCCCTCGGGGGAGTTGCCGGTTGAGGAGGAGGTGCGCGGCATGCGCGTCCGGCGCGTGCGGGCCTGGCCGAGGGAGCTGGACCTCTATTTTGCGCCCCGCATTTATACCGCGATCCGGCGCGGGACTTGGGATCTGATCCATTTCCAAGGTTACAACACCTTCGTGGCGCCGATCGGACTGTTCGCGGCCGTGCGCGGGGACCTGCCGTTCATCCTGACCTTCCATAGCGGCGGGCATTCCTCCCGGCTGCGCAACACCGTGCGCGGCACGCAGCACGCGCTGCTCCGGCCTCTGGTGGCCCAGGCCGCGCGGCTGATTGGCGTCTCCGAATTCGAAGCCAGCTTCTTCAGCGGGAGGATGGGCGTGCCACGGGAGCGGTTTGTCGTTATCCCGAACGGCGCCGCGATGCCAGCTCCGAGCCCCGGCATCAAGGTCGATCCGCACCTGATCGTCTCGGGCGGCAGGCTGGAGCGCTACAAGGGCCATCACCGGGTGATTGGGGCCTTGCCCGAACTGATCCGCAGGGTGCCAGACGCGCGACTGCACGTCGTCGGTACAGGCCCGTATGAGAGAGAGTTGCGGCGCCTCGTCGCGATGCTAGGCCTCGAGAAGCGGGTCACCATTGCGGGTATCGCCGGATCCGAGCGGCAGAAAATGGCAGACCTTCTGGCGAGGGCTGCGCTGTTCGTGCTGTTCAGCGACTACGAAGCCCATCCGATCGCCGTAATGGAAGCCCTGTCGCTGCGCCGTCCGGTCCTTGTCAGCGACACGTCCGGTCTGCGGGAGCTGGCCGCCAAGGGCCTGTGCCGGGCGATTCCGCCCAACGCCGGTCCGAAAGAGTTGGCCGCCGCCATGGCCGACGAGCTAAAGGCCCATCGGGAGGTCCCGGATTTGGCGCTACCGGACTGGGATGCCTGCGCTCAAGTGCTGAGCGACGTTTATTGTGATGTCCTGAGCAGCCGATCCGTGGTCCGCTTGCCCCCCGGCGGCGTGATGTCGTGGCCTCCTGCGACGGGGGTATGAGGCTGATGATGCCGGCTCATTTCACCGCGGGAACCAGGATCAACCCGCTCCGGGCCGGGATACGATTCGTCTCGGCCGTTATCGGCCCCGACCTTCGCGACGGCGGCGCCGATGCCCCGTCGCAACGCGCCAATTCCGGGTGGATCGCGGTTCTATGCCTGACGATCGCCACGGCTCTACTCCTGGTCGTGGCCGGGCACGCGGCCGGGCGCCGGGGCTATGACGTGGCGCCGCTGCTCTTCTGGTCCGGTGTCGTCCTCCTGGTCGTTCCGACCAGCCTTCGCATCACCTGGCCGATGGTAGCCCGGGGTGAGCGCTTGTTCCTCCTGTTTCTGCTTGCCGAAGCCCTGTTCTACTACAAGACGGTCTATTCCCCGACGAGCTTCATCAATCACGACGAGTTCTTGCACTGGATCGCAGCCGACGATCTTATGACGGCCCGCCGGCTATTTCTGTCCAACCCGCTTTTCCCAATCGGGCCAACGTATCCCGCCCTGGAAATCCTGACGACGGCGATCGTCAATCTGACGGGCTTGCCATTGTTTGCGGCGGGGACTCTATTGTTGGCCGTCCTCAGGGGCACGTTCATCGGTGCCCTGTTTCTGTTCTTCGAAAGCATCACCGGATCGCCGCGCATCTCGGCCATCGCCTGCCTGGCCTATATGGGCTGCTCAACCTTCGTCCTGTTCGAGTCGATGTTCTCCTACGAGAGCCTCGGCATCGTGCTGTGCGTGCTGGCCTTCGCGGTCGAAGCAGCGTCCAAGGATCTCGTCGGGCGACCGAGACTGAAGGCGCTCGGGCTGATTGCCTTGCTGTTGGCGAGCCTCGCGGTCACGCACCACCTCTCGGCCACTTTCACCGCCACCTACTTCGGAGCGCTGGCGGCCCTCGAGGCTTTGCGCCGGCAGGGGCCCTTGCGGATTGGGGCCAGGACCGCCGCGGGCTTCACGGCGCTTCTGGCTATAGCCCTGCCGTCCCTTTGGGTGCAGGCCCGTGGCATCCCTCTCACAGGCTATCTCGGCCCGATGGTCGAATCCGGCTTCGACACATTGCTCGGGAAGATCCTGGGCGCGCCCACTCCACGGTCGGAGTACCCCGGAGCGCCGGACAAGGCCCTCTACATGCGGCTGACCACCTTGCTGGCGATCCTGCTGTTGGCACTCGGCCTGGCAACGGGATTCTTTCGGTCGCTGGCCATGGCAGCGCCGAGTGGTGCGCGGTCGGGTTGGCGTCCGATCCGGGACATTCTCAAACGCCGCTGGCGCGACAGCCGCCTCGTGCTCCTCGCCTTGCTGGCTTTCGGGCTCCCAGTCTCGGTGGCCTTCCGACTGACCATCGCCGGATGGGAAATCGGCAACCGCATGGGAACGTTCGTGTTCATCGCCGTCGGGCTGGTCGTCGCGGTGAGCATCGTCCACTTCTGGCAGGGCCGCACGCCACGCGGGTGGCGCCGCATCGCACCGGCCGTCGCTCTGGCGGTCATCGTCCTGGGCGGCGTCGCGAGCTCTACGATTAATCCGATCCATGGGCGCTACAGGGTGGCGGCAGATCAGGCATCAATCGAGCCCATGGGGATCGAAACGGCACGCTGGGCCAAGGAATGGCTCGGTGCCGGCAACCGCTTCACCTCCGACCGCATCAACCGCCTTCTGCTTGCGAGCTACGGCCGGCAGGACGTGAGGGTCAGGATCATCGAAGGCGTCTATTCCGCGCGCATATTCGAGGCCGAGACATTGGGGCCCGACGAGTTTTGGGCCTTGGCGCGAAGCGACATCGATTTCCTGATGATTGACCTACGCCTGACGACGGCTCCCCCGGTGCTCGGCTTCTACTTCGAGCCGTGGCAACGGCAGGGAACGCCGCTCTCGGGCGCAGAGCTGCTCAAGTTCAATGACATCAAGGGCGTCACCCGCATCTACGACAACGGCTGGATCGTCATCTATGACGTGAGAGGATTGCATGAGAATTTGTAGCAAGCTGGACCTTCTGGCCGCGTGCCTGTGGGCGGGGGCCGCGGTGGCGGCTGTTGCGGTCAGCGACAGCTTGCTCATCCGTACTGCCCTGGGCGCGCCCATGGTGTTCCTCGTCTCGGGCCACACGGTGCTGCGGGCCATTGGCGTGAGGACCGGCTCCGCGTTGCAACACTTCGTCTACGCGGTCGGAGCAAGCCTCGCCGCCGGCATCGCCGGGGGATTTGCCCTGAACGCCGCGGGCTCCCTTACGCCGCTCGGCTGGGCGCTGTGGTTCTGGGCCGTGACGGCCGCCGCGGCACTGGTGGCCGCCGGCCGCCGCGACACTCCCGATCTGCCAGCCTGGCCGGCTCCGGCGCGGGTCCGGCTCTGGCAGGGGGCCGCGTTCATGCTAGCGCTGCTTGTGGCGACCGGAGCCTATGCGCTGGCCGTCCGGGACGAAGCGGCCTACCGGGAATTCAAATACACCGCGTTCTGGTTGTTGCCGTCGGCAAGTGGCGAGTCCGGCCGGATCACCGTCGGCATCAGGAGCGCCGAGACTCAACCTCAGCTGTTCGACCTGGAAATCACCCTCGACGGGCAACCGTTCGCCATCTTCCGATCGCTCACCATCGCGCCGGGCGAGACCTGGGCGCGGGAGATCCCGGTGCCCGTCTTAGCCACCCCGCAGAAGGCAGATGCCCGGCTCTATCGGCCGGAAGACAACCGACTCTATCGCAGCGTTTCGACGCTGGTGCCGCACATCTGAAACGGAGCCCGACCATGCGCATCCTGCTACTGTCGCAGTTCTATCCTCCGGTGATCGGGGGAGAGGAGCGGCACGTCCGCAACCTCGGCGCGGCGTTGGCGCAGCGGGGCCATCACGTGAGCGTCGGCACCTTTATGCATCCCGGATCGCCCGAAACCGAGCTGGACGGCGCGGTCCGCGTGCACCGCCTGCGCGGCACACTCCAGCGCCTGTCAGACCTCCACAGCGATCCCGAGCGCCGCCACGCACCACCCTTCCCGGATCCCGAACTGGTGCTAGCCCTGAGGCGGCTGGTCGCCCGGGAGGAGCCGGACATCGTCCACGCCCATAACTGGATCTACGCGTCCTTCCTGCCGCTCAAAGTTCTGAGTGGGGCACGCCTCGTGGTTACGCTCCACGATTACGGCCTTGTCTGCGCCAAGAAGAACTTCATGCACTTGGGCACCCATCTCTGCGGTGGCCCAGCACTGGCGAAGTGCGTGCCCTGCGCTGCCGGGCATTACGGGGCCGTGAAGGCAGCCGTGACCACGTTTGGCAACTGGGGGTCGAGCTTCGCCGCCCGGCGTGTGGTGGACCGTTTCATCGCGGTGAGCCACGCGGTGGCGCGTCACAACGGCCTGACCCAAGGCCGCGCGCCCTACGAGGTCATCACCAATTTCGTGCCCGACGATGTCGAGGTGCTTGGCCCGGAAGATCCCTGCCTGCGGGAGCTACCCGGGGATGGATTCATCCTGTTCGTCGGCGATATGATGCGCCTCAAGGGCATTGACGCTCTCCTGCAAGCCTATGCCGACCTCGAGCGCGCGCCTCCGCTGGTCCTGATCGGGCGCCCGCTCGCCGATACACCGACTGAGTTTCCGCCGAACGTCCATGTGTTCACCATGTGGCCTCATTCCGCCGTCATGCACGCATGGCGGCGCTCACTGTTCGGCGTGGCGCCATCGGTCGGGCTGGAACCCTGTGCGACCGTCATCATGGAAGCGATGGCGTCCGGCAAGGCCGTCGTCGCAACCGACGTCGGCGGCATGCCCGATATGATCGATCACGGCGAAACGGGGCTTCTCGTGCCGCCCGGTGATGCGTCAGCCTTGGCCCACGCGATGCAGACACTTCTGGAGGACCGCGCCTTGCTTGCCCGCCTGGAGGCGACAAGCCTCGCCAGGGTTGGGCGCCTCAAGGCCGGAGCGGTCGTGACCCGGATCGAGCAGGTCTACCGGGACGTCCTGCGCCCAGCCGCCAGCAGGTCCGCGGTGCCGGCGCACCAAGGTTCGGGAGAGCCATCATGCCGGTAGGCCTCGTCGGGACGGCCACTATTCGCGCCCGACGAGAGCTTCGAAAGAGCGCCGCGCTCGTTCTGAATTCCGGCGCTCTGGCGATCGGAACGATTGCAGCGGCCGGTCTTGGGTTTGTCTATTGGTGGCTCGCCGCCCGGCTGTTTCCGCCGGAGGTGATCGGCAAGGCCTCCGCCCTCCTGTCCGTGATGGGCCTCGTCGGTCTGCTGGGGGAGGCCGGGCTGGGGACCTTGCTGATGGGCGAGATCGTCCGGCATCCCGGCAAGGAGCGCGGCCTCGTGGCCGCAGCAGCGTCCGTCGGGGTGGCGCTGACGGTCGGCCTGGCCTTGTTGTTTGTCTTCGAGGAGGCGCACCTCAATAGCTCGACCGGGCTGATCGGCGGCTGGTTCGTGGGCGCTGCGTTCGTCCTCGGCTGCGGCCTGACTGGTCTCAGCATGGTGGGCGATCAGGCGCTCGTCGGCCACTTGCGGAGCAGCGGCAAGATGATCCGGCAGGTGCTGTTCTCCGTGGTCAAGCTGATGCTGATCGCCGCCCTCGCGGCTGCCGGCTACGCCTCCAATGCCGCGATTCTTCTGTCGTGGGTGGCCGCGTTGCCGGCGTCCTGGATCGGCTTTGATCTCCTGACCCGGGGCGGTGCGCGTCGCCTCGTTGGGCGCCCCGATTTCCGGCTGCTCCATACGCTTCGGCGCAAGGTATTCGGTCACTACGCGCTCGATGTGGCCGCACAGGCCCCGGGCGTCATCATGCCCTACCTTGTGCTGGTTCTCCTGTCGCCGACCACCAATGCCGCCTTCGTGCCGTTGTGGATGCTGGTCTCCATGGCCTCCTTGATTCCCGCAGCCATGGCCACGGTGCTGTTCCCCGTGGTCAGAGCAAGCCCGAAACAATCCAGGCACGATATCCTTTTGTCGCTGACGGCGTCATTGCTCTTCTCACTGGTCTGCGCCGCCTTCATCTTCACCTATTCGCAGGAGATCCTTGCGGTCTTCAATCCCGTCTATCCTGAGATCGCCGGTTCGAGCCTGCGCTTCCTCGGCTTCAGCCTGTTGGGATCAACGCTCAAATTTCATGCCTGTACGCTGGCGCGGTTGCGCGACAGGATGCGCAAGGCATCTCGCTGGTTCGCGCTTGGCGGATTGCTGGAGCTGTGCTTCGTGGTCGCGGGGGCGAAGCTTGATGGACTTCAAGGCCTGGTCCTAGGCTGGACGCTCGCCGTCAGCATCGAGGGTGCATGTGCGGCCCTGATTTTGGCCTTCGCGATGAAACTGGATTCTGCCGCCGGCCCCGCGCACGAACGACCGACCGCGTCGCCGCTCCAGACTTGAGGAGACACCGATCATGGCGCCGGGTTATCGACCGCAATTGGATGGCCTGCGGGCCATCGCGGCCGGACTCGTCGGCGTCGAGCACTTCGGCGGGCCGTGGGTCAGGTCCGCCCCGACCCGGTGATCCCTATAGTTCGATCGGCGACCCGGACAAGGCACGCTAGCTTTTGGGATTTCAACCAGAACATCTCTAGCAGCAGACTGGCTAAAACCTTTGTTACATAGGCACACCCAATGACGACGGCGAATATTGCTCTGCAAATCTTCACCGATATGGACGCGGTGGAAGCTCAGTGGAGAACATTAGAGCAGCATGCGGATTGTACCGTATTCCAATTGTTTGATTGGCAGATGGAATGGTATCGCCACATCGGCTCCAGAGAGAAACTGATTCCGGTGATCGTGCTGGGTCTCGACGATACCGGCGCGGCGATTTTTATTCTGCCATTGGCGATCGAACGCCATGGTCTGATCCGCCGGCTTGTCTGGTTTGGATCGGAATTGTGCGATTATAATTCGCCCATTCTGGCGATAAACTTTAGCGATCACGTGAAACCTGGGCAATTCGGCCGCCTGTGGAAAGACATAATTCGGGCGATTCAAAACTATCCTCAACTTCGTTTCGACGCTGTTGAACTTTACAATATGCCTAGTGTTGTCGGCTCTCAACCTAATCCCTTTCTCGACTTGCCAGTCTTGCTGGCTAATTGCGCCGGACATGTCGCAACCCTCCCGGAAGCGAACTGGGATCGGTTTTATGCGTCAAAGTTTTCGAATTCGACGCTGCATACCCACCGGCGCAAAGCCAAAAACCTCGCCAAGCAAGGTGGCGGGGCGGTTCGCTTTGTAGACGTGCAAGATCAGGCCGAGATCGAGTGCACCATTGCAAAGCTGATCGAACAAAAACGGAGCAGCTATGCCCGAATGGGTGTTCATGATATGTTCGAACGTCCGGGTTTTCGCGAATTTTATTTGGCGATTGTCGCCAATCCTCGGTTGCGCGAGGTCATCCATGTCACGCGGCTGGATTTGGATGGGATTCCGGTGGCGACGGGTCTGGGTCTCCAGTTAAATTCCAGTTATTCACTGGTGATGTCGAGTTATCAGGAGGAGTTCGCCAAATACAGTCCCGGGCGTCAGCATATTCAGGAAATTATGCAATATGCCATTGGCCAAAAGATGCAGAAATTCGATTTTACGATCGGCGACGAGCCCTATAAGCTTGCATGGTCTGATATCAATTCGCTTTTGTTTTTCCATTTCGATAGCAGAACTTTGCGCGGTCGTATTTTAGTTGCGATGCGAATGGCGATACATCGCATGGATACATGGTATAATCAAACGCCGTTATTAAAGCCACCGCTGCGGCAAGTTCTTCGTAAGACAATACGATCTTTGCATCGCATGTTTCTCTGACCGGCCGATCACGAGTTTTTGATCTCGGCGTGGGGATGCAATCATCGAGCTTCGCGAAAGAGTATAGTATAATGCGATTACTTTGCTGGAGACGATGATGTATAGCGCAGATACTGGGATTGTCGGCGGCGGTCTGGGGGGCTCCGTCGCCGCCGCGACGCTCGGGCGAGCCGGATTCTCGGTCGTCCTGATTGACGTGCATCATCCCTATCCGGAGGATTTTCGCTGCGAGAAAATTGAGGAGAAGCACTTCAAGTTGCTTCGCGAGACTGGCGGGTTGATGGAGGGCATTGTTGCCGCGTCAACGCTGGTCACCGAACTGTGGATTGCGCGGTTTGGTCGCGTGATAAACAAGCGCCCCTGGTTTGGTTTTGCAGCAAAAGACGGAGTCTTGAATTTTCTTCGACACCGTTTGGTTCGCTGTCATGATCGTGTTGTCAATGAAGTGGTGGGCGAAGGAGCGGGAATTGAATAATATTGATGTAGCGGTCCTCGGGGGTGGTACCGCCGGCTCGTTAGCCGCTGCGATGCTTGGCCGGATGGAGATTTCGACCATCCTTGTTGATATCCATCAGGTTTATCCAGTGGAGTTTCGCTGCGAAAAACTCGATGGCGATCAAGTCGACTTGCTCAAAAAAACCGGGCTGGTGGATGCCGTATTGGCGGCTGCGACACCGATGACTGAGATATGGGTGGCCCGCCACGGTTATGTCATCGGCAAAAAGCATGGGAAACACGGCGAGCCCTGCGAATATGGGGTGGCTTATGAGGATTTGGTAAATGTTATTCGCCGCCAGATTCCAGATAGTGTCCAATTCATCTGCGCCAAAGTGACCAAAATAACGACGAGTTCCGACCGGCAGGAGATTACCCTGTCAAATGGTGACACATGGTCGACCCGATTGATTGTGGTGGCGACCGGCTTAAACAATGTCGTCCGGGGTGCGATCACGCGATCCGAGATCAGCAAATGCCACTCGATCAGTGTTGGTTTTGATCTCACCTCTAAAGCTGGTTTCAAATTTCAAGCTTTAACGTATTTTGCGGAAAAGCCAGGGCCTATGGGTTACGTGAGCATGTTTCCGATTGGTTCAAGAATGCGCGCCAATGTGTTCGTCTACCATGGTGATATACGCCATCCGTGGTGTCAGGAAGTGCGCACATCGCCGTTATCTGCATTGTATGCGGCAATGCCCCGATTGAAGCGTCTCCTCGGTGATGCTGTCGTGTCAAGCGATATTCAAATTCGACCCGTTGATCTTTACGCCGCGCAGAATCACGAACAGCAACCCGGTCTGGTATTGGCCGGTGACAGTTTTGCTACCAGCGATCCGGCGGCGGGTACCGGTCTCAATAAAGTGCTAACCGATGTTGATCGGTTATGCCATCATATTCCGACATGGTTAGCCACGCCCGGAATGGGCGTCGAGAAAATTCAGACGTACTACAGTGATCCCGTCAAAGTTGCCTGTGATGAATGGTCGCTTGCTGAAGCATCTTACAACCGATCACTGGCGTCCGATACAACGCTTTTATGGCGTATTCGTCGGATGGGCAGGATTGGTCTCGACATGATGGGGATCTCGATCCCACAACTTCGCTTGGCGGCAAGCGGAGTTCGTTGGGGAGCAGGCTGAACTTGGCGGTATCGACAGCGTTGTTGGTCTTCATGCCGCGTCTGCCGCCTGCGCGGGCCGAAGCCGCTTCGTCGCGGCGAAGGCCCGTCAGGCTGGCGCCGATCAGGGCTTTCGACGTTCCAAGACCAGGCTTAGAAAGTAGTGACCGCATCAACTGGCACGCATCACTGGCAGAAGCCATTCTGGCAGGAGACAAGCAGCCACATCAATTCGGATCGATCCTCTCCTCCCTCACCACGCGGGCAGGGTCGACGTCGCTTGGGTTGCACGCGGCAGGCAAGCTCTCGCAGGTCGGCGACAAGGTCGGGACCGACGAATCGGCCGGTTCTCTTGGCTCGCTTTCGCCCACGATGATGTTGACGAGGTCGCCTGGCTGCAACAGGGTCATCCCAACGGTCTCGATGCTGACCGGCCCGGCTGCCGATTGCCGCACGATTTGATAAATTACGCTGTTTGCGTCCTTCGCAAATTGGGCGCGGGGCACCGGCAACGTGTAAAGGATGCCTTCGCTGGCGTTCAACTCGCGCACATTGGCCGCGATCTGGCTCTCCGCGGTCTCGATCTCGACCTCCAGATCGTTCCTGAGGTCGGCCCGGGTCCGCAACACCTCAGACTCTAACCAAGCGAGGCGCTGGTTGGCGCTCGCGTACTGGTTAAGGGCGTCCTGCCGACGCTGTTCCGCGTCGGACAACTCACTCTGGATCTGAGCCATCACCGTCATGCTGAGAACTTTGCGGTCCACGAGCGTGCGCATGCTGTTGACGCGCTCCTGGCGCAGCTTGACCAATTCGTCGAGCGACTCCATGCGCCTATAAGCGACAACATCCTGCCTGGCCGCCTCCAGCGCCCGCAGGCTCGCGCGCTCGCGATCCTTGCGGGCCGTGGCGACGGCCTTGCGCCGGTCGCTCTGCTCGTTGACGAGGTTAGCAGCTTCGGTCGCGCCGGCCAGCTCCAGCAACTGGCGCGGGATAGTGGGTGCCGTGCCGTCGCGCTCGGCCTTCAGCACCGCAGCGCGCGCGAGCAACTTCAACATCGCATCGATCGCCGCGCTCCGCTTCTGGGTCTCACGCACGGTTTCGATCTTCTGCCACGGTTCGCTCTCGGCCCGGTCGAGTCCGCCGGCCAGCGCGATCGCATGCAGGATCGTCATGCCGGCCGCATACTTGAACGAGCCTGGATTCTTGACCGGCCCCAGCACGTAAATGGGTGGGCGCTCCAGCGGCAGGATGTTCACCAGTCCCTCGCGGCCCAGCAGTTGATTGAAGGTTTCCACCAGGTCGGCCTGTACCTGTTGCGTCGACCGGTTGGCGACCGGAATGGAGCCAAGCAAGGGCACGGAAATCGTGCCGTCCTCTTGGATAATATATTCGCCGCTCAGTTCCGGACGCTGCAGGATGCCGTGCAAGGCAGAGGACGCGCGCCCCCACTTGTCTTCCTCGACGTCGACGCGCTCGTAGAACGTGACCTTGAGGCGGTCGCCGATGCCAAACAGGGCTCCGGTTGGCACGCCTGGCGCATTGCTGAGGGTTTTGGAGCCCTCGGCACTGGTGGGGACGGCAGGGACGACGCTCCGCTCGACCAACGCCGCGGCGGACGCATCCGGTCCCGTGCTGAGAGTTTTGGGGGGCTCGGCACTGGTGGGGACCGCAGGGACGGCGCTCTGTTCGACCGGCGCCGCCGCAGCCGGTCCCGACACGATCGCACGAGAGGGTTCGGCCGTGGCTTGGACCGGTTGTCCTTGCCAGCTATCGATAGCAGCAGACACCTTCTGCACCACGGCTCCGGAGGCATCCTCGACCTTCTGCATCACGGCTCCGGAGGCATCCGCGACCTTCTGCACCACGGCTCCGGAGACATCCGCGGCCTTGTGCACCACGGCGCCGGAGACATCCTCGGCCTTCTGCATCACGGCTCCGGAGGCATCCGCGACCTTCTGCACCACGGCTCCGGAGACATCCGCGGCCTTGTGCACCACGGCGCCGGAGACATCCTCGGCCTTCTGCATCACGGCTCCGGAGATATCCTCGATCTTCTGCATCACGGGTCCGGAAACAACCTCGACGGCCGGCCAGTTTCCGATCGCGGCCCCTCCCAGGGCGGCGACCCCGCAGAGCCCAAAGGCAAGCAGGACGGCCTTCATTCCCCTGCGGCGAGCCGCCCGTGACGAAGGAGCGACGGGGTCGGAATTGTATTTTGTATCCATGGCCATGGCGCGTGGCTTTCAATGGCGGCCATCCCGTCCCGAACTGGTCAAGCACGGGTCGACGGGCACGGCTCTGCCTTATCGTGACCCTTCGCCGCCAGCGGCACAACTATCCCTTTGTGGGCACTCCTTCCGGATAAAGCGCGGCCTTCGTCCAATAGCCAGACTGCTGCGCTGCAGGAGAACTTGTTTGATGGCAAACGGGACAAAAGCGATCGAACGCAACGAAGAGGCGGAAATCTTGGTTTACCGACGCAGCGCCTCGAACCGTCTGCGGCTCCGGCATGCATTCGCAGGATGGCTGGGCTGTTTCCAACTTCATCATCGAGGTGAGGTAACCATAGCGGACCTGGCCCCGCCTCATATTCCTTTCGTCAGCTCTCACGTCCTCGGCCGAAGCCCGTGCCGCTTGGACAACGCTACCGCGTCGCGCACGTCCCGCCGACGCAGGAACAGACGACAACGCTTGCCGCATGATTTGAGGAAAACCGATCGGAGACGGCCCGCTGCCAGTACAAACGGCGCACCTCCTTCGCTGCCACCGCCGAGGGTGATTTGAACCTGGACGTTCTTGATCGCGGAGCCTCGTATCAGGGTGAGGCTTGGCAAGTGAATGCACCAGCCCGAATGACGATATCAAGGCAGGGAAGCGGGTCTCATTGAATGAATATTATCGAGAAAGTGGTACCCCTTTTGTGCCTTAAGTAGATCTTGCGGATGGTGAGACGGTTGAGTTGCTATCTTTTCGTTCCCTGACGGGCCATTGCCAGACGCGGGAGTAAGCATGCCATGGTTCATCGCCCAAACTGCAGCCTGTGTACGGTTGCGGACCCGGATCTTTCGGAGGATGGCCTTGACGTGTACCTTCACCGTAGCTTCGGCAATGTTGATCTCGCGCGCGATGGCTTTGTTAGACTCCCCTTCGATTAAGCGACGTAGAATACAGTTTTCCCGATTCGACAAAATTGATAGTTCTTGATCCTCATTCTCCAATTTAACAACCACCTTTGTTAACTCATCAGCTACCGCGTCAGGTTTCAGATCATGCCTTATATCTTGAATCGCTGTTGAAGTCTCGGCAGGTAACACCGTCTGCCCTAGCATAACCAATTCGAGAGCTTTGATGAAGGTGTCGTAAGCAGCGATTTTTATCAAATACCCGTCTGCCCCCGCACGAAAAGCTGAAACTATATCGGTCGATCGACAGTGATCGGCTAGCGCGACGACATGGCTGGTCGGATAAATCGCTTTGAATTCTGCAATTTGTGCGAATTCAGCACCCGCATCAGTACCGCCGACATCTATGATGAGCAAGATGGGCCGGTGCTGGGCTAGCGGCTTCTGCAGAAGGTCGTGAACACAAGCCGCAGAGAAAAGGACACGAAACTTTGCCGCATTCAGGATTCGACTAAGGCCTTCTCGGAGTAACTCGCTCGGCCCGACAAGTACTGTTATAAAAGATTGTCTTGTCATCATTGCCTCTCGCTCCGGCGCGATTGAGGTACACGCGTCGAGTAGGGCACTCCACGCGCCAACCGCACTCGATGCCCCCCGGTTTGAGTCTCTTGCAGTTCCTCACTCCCTCCTTGGCGAGAACAGGTTGGGCAGTGTAAGACCTATTTATAAGCAGTCTCTAACATAGGTTGCTTTTTCGGTAAATTTTGCCGGCAACGGACGCCAAACTGGAACCCTAGGCGCTGCAATCTGCCTGAAGACGCAAGTGTGGGACGGCTTAGCCATCTCAAGCCTCAGGAGTTGAACGAGGATGGTGCCTGCGGCGATTGCAGCGATAGGCGAGGATTCCTGAAGGCGGTGGGTTGGCACGGTCAGGTCGCAGCGCTCTGATATCGTTGCCCAACGCTTTGGTGTGAGAACACCCGATGGATCTGCCGCAATGTGTGAGCCACTTGCACTTATTCTGCGGCACGCTCTCGCCGCGCGATAGGCCGTGTCGCCGTCGGTCATGATGGTCGGGCCTTTTGCATATTGCTCAACACAGACGAGGTTAAGTTCCGCTCGGCCCGTCCTTCACCGCACGCCGGATGCGGATACCCTGTGGTCGAGATATATCAGCGCCCCGCCAGGCCGCGCACGACCAGTCGTCCGGAAACATTTGGCTGGAACTGGTCCAGCGACGGCCTAGGGTCGTCTTCCTGCGGAAAATTTGCTAATGGCCCATGCGCTGCCGCTCCAGGAGATAGCTGTTACCTGAGATACTCGTTGTCGAATCCGGCTATTTCGACCAGCTTCCTGCGGTTGATCACCTGTACATGGCCTGCCTTGAAAGAGACGAGATCGGCCTTGCGGAGTTCCCCCAACGTTCGGTTGACGTGAACGGTGGTCATTCCGAGGATGTCGGCCAAGTCGTATTGCGTAAGGGGACACTCATATCTTCCATGGGCCGACAAGCCAACCATGGAGAGCCTCTCCTCCAACTCGAGCAGGAAATGGGCGGTGCGGCTCATCGCGGTCCGCCGCCCGGTATTCATGAGATGTTCGGCAAGGATGGCGTTCAGGCGGGCCAGGGAGCAGGCGATCTTCTTCCCGAGACGGCCTTCCGACAAGATGGCCTCGACAAGTTCCTTACTGGAAATTTCATAAACCGTTAGTTCGGTTATGGACGCCAGCGATGCTAAACGTGGTCCGTCCACAGAACGGAAACCGACAAGGTCCCCCGTGAGGGGAGTGTCGATGATCTGCCGTTCTCCGTCCGGCAGCCCATGGTAAAGGATGGCCCAACCCGATTTTACGATGAATATCTCATCGTTGCCGTCATCCTGGCGGCCTATCACCGAATGGGGTTTGTAGATTTTTGCGGTAACACCGAGAAAATCGTTATTCCCCCAATCGTTCTTCGACAATGTCCGCCCTATGGGATGCGAGCGCATGAACTGCCATAGCGTCTGCATGAAGAATCGCGAGGTTGCCCCTGTTTCAGCACAATAATTGCCCCCGACGAGTTCGACAGAACGATCTCCTACCGTAGGGGCAGGCTGGCCCACTGTCCTCGTCTGTTTGAATGAGGCAAATTGCGCTTAGATCAAGGTGTTGCAAGCATCAGGCGGTTAAGGCTCCCGGCTTGTCTCGGGTCACTCGCTCTTTGCTCGCTCGGCGGCGTGGCGGTTGCCGGCGCGCTCGATGCGGCCGATAATTTTCATCATGAAAACGCTGACGCCGATGCCTGAGTTCAAACGCAGCGTTCATGGCATGCCGCAAGAAAAGCGCACGCTTCTTCGCTGTGCGGTCGATGAACGAATGCGGGAAGAGGAATGCTGACGCTGACGCGTCCGGCCTGACCACTTGCCGCACTACGGGCTACGAGTTCCTGTTCGGGCTCGATCATGTGTTTATCCCCCTATCGATTTATTCCATAGGTGGATAAAGCTGAGGCGGCGCACTATCCGGCGACCGTTGCTCGATCTTGTCCTATTCCATTCGCGGTTCCATCGCCTCAGTTCTAAGGAACGGGGCGACGCGAAACGAGACTGGTCCACTCGATGAGAGGGCGGCGGGACTGAGGACGCAGCGGAAACAACGAAACAATCCGCGCTGTAGTCGCGAGGCGGTCATATCGCCAGTTGCGATATGGAGGCGCAGAGGGGCAGGCCGTAGCTCGAAGTATGGATGTTGTCTTCGGGTCAGTTCGAGACGTCGGACCCACCGGATTGAATTTTTGCATTCTCGCGCGTCTTACCAGAACCGGTCGGACCGCTTCCTGCCCATTGAAGTCATTCGACAGCTGTCGGCGGTTGCGAGCTTTTGGCGCGCAGCAGACTAGTTTGGATGGCGCGGCCTCAGAGAGCACCATCTGCAAAATCGCGAGTGGCTAATGTGGTCTTGGCTTTGGTCGGTGCGGAAACAAGCCGATCCGGGCTGGCGGGTGCAATGGCATAGATAGCGCTTGATAATCATGCGTCTGCCAGCTGCACCGAGGTGCCTAGATGCTGTTTCCGGTTTTCTGTGGGGTAGGCGGTATTCGGGCCGCCTAAGTATTTGTTTTTTCTGGTCGGAGTGGCAGGATTTGAACCTGCGACCCCATCGTCCCGAACGATGTGCGCTACCAGGCTGCGCTACACTCCGTGACCAGACCGCGGGCTTATAGCCGCCGCACTTCGTTCCTGCAAGCGCCAATGGCAGCGCTTCTGTCGCATTTCTTCCGCTTTCGCTTTAACGTCATACAGGTTTCAGTTTCCTGGGGGATAAACACGGCTTAAAGGCTCGTGTTATAGGCATCGGCCACCTGCGTTGAAACCACTCTGATTCCAGCCGCTTGGAGTTGCTGTCTTGCCCCTGAAGATCGTTAGCGAAGCCCGTCCCAACACCTTCGAGTTTGAAACCTCGGCGCTTATCAAGGCGTCCGGCTTTCGTGAGTATGACGCGCGCTGGTGGTTCGGCCATTCGGGCTCTGCGGAGCCGCCGGAGCTCAACCTGATCGGTGTTCAGGCGCTCGGCATGGGGCTCGGCACGTTGATCCGGCGCCTGGGCGCCGGGCCGGATATCGTGACCGGGCATGATTTCCGTTCCTATTCGCTGGCAATCAAGCTGGCGCTGGTTTCCGGGCTGATGGCCGCCGGCGCGCGGGTCAGGGATATCGGGCTGGCGCTGTCACCGATGGCTTATTTTGCCCAGTTCGCGCTCGACACGCCGTCCGTCGCCATGGTCACCGCCTCGCACAACGAAAACGGCTGGAGCGGCGTCAAGATGGGGGCGGCGCGTCCCCTGACCTTCGGTCCGGAAGAAATGAGCGCATTGAAGACGATCGTGCTTGCCGGCGACTTCGACCTTGTCGGCGGCGGCTCCTATGACTTCGTTGCGGATTTCCGCAAAACCTATCTGGACGACCTGACCACTGGGAAACGCATATCACGAAAGCTCAAGGTGGTCGCCGCCTGCGGTAACGGCACTGCCGGCGCCTTCGCGCCTGAAGCGCTGGAGCGGATCGGCTGCGAGGTGATCCCGCTCGATGTCGAGCTCGACCATACATTTCCGAACTACAATCCCAATCCCGAAGACATGAAGATGCTGCACGCGATCCGCGACAAGGTGCTGGAAACGGGAGCCGACGTCGGGCTCGGCTTCGACGGCGATGGCGACCGCTGCGGCGTGGTCGACAATGAAGGCAACGAGATCTTCGCCGATAAGGTCGGCGTCATGCTCGCGCGCGACATCGCGCGACTGCATCCCGGCTCGACCTTCGTCGTCGACGTTAAGTCGACCGGATTGTTCAACACCGACGCCGCGTTGCGCGCCGATGGCGCCGTCACCGATTATTGGAAGACCGGCCACTCCTACATAAAACGGCGCGTGGCTGAGCTTGGCGCCATCGCTGGTTTCGAGAAATCCGGTCATTTCTTCTTCAATCCGCCGATCGGGCGCGGCTATGACGATGGTCTCATCACAGCCATCGCCATCTGCCAGATGCTGGATCGCAGCCCGGGCAGCAGCATGGCCGATCTCTATCGCGCCCTGCCGCTGACCTTCGGCACGCCGACCATGTCGCCACACTGCGCCGACGAACTGAAATACGGTGTGGTCGAGCGGGTCGTTTCCGATTTCCAGGCCATGAAGCAGGACGGCACTGTCTTCGCCGGCCAGAAGATCGCCGAGCTGATCACAGTCAATGGCGTGCGCGTCGTTGCCGAGGACGGCACCTGGGGCCTGGTGCGGGCGTCATCGAACAAGCCGGAGCTTGTCGTGGTGGTGGAGAGCCCGGTGTCGTCGGAGCGGCGCCGGCAGATGTTCGAAGGCGTCGATGCAGTGCTGCGCCGCAGCCCGGAAGTCGGCGCTTATAATCAGACCTTCTAGGTAGCGCCTCATCGCATCCAGGGTGAGAGGACCATGCAAGGGAAGCGGTCCAGCTTGTCGCTGATCCGCTTCCGCCGGGCATCATCGCAAACGGGGAACTCAGTCGGGCTTAAGATGCCTGCTCAAGAGCGTTCCAGTCGAACTTCCGCGCCCAGTCAGCAAAACTGTGCCAGCGGACCTCCGGGAAATCTCGGTGCAAAGCCGCGATATCGACGTCGTAGCCGACGCGGTCGAACCACTCGAACATCAGCGCTACGTCCTCGCTTTGCTGGCGGGCCACCGCGATCGGAATTTCCTGATAGTTGATCGGGCGGCCGATGGCCTGCGAAAGGATCTTGGCCTGGTCTTCGCCGGACAACTCGTCTCCGGCGAAATCGAAACGCTTGCCGAACACGCGCTCGCGCCGCTCGACCAGGGTGGCAACAAAGGCGCCGATGTCCGCCAGGGCGACCAGCTGGAGAGGGCGTTTGGCGGGCACTGCGAAAGCATGCGTGCCTTGGCTGAGCGCGCCGATCGACCACGGCGCGACGAAATTCTCCATGAAGGCGACCGGGGCACTGATCGTATAGGGAATGCCGAGCCGTTCGACATGCTGCTCGACGAGATATTTGCTTTCGAAATGCGGGATGCCGGTTTTCTTGTTGGCATCGGCAACGGACGAATAGATCAGATGTCCGACGCCTGCAGCCTTGGCTGCATCGGCGGCTAGAATCCCCTGGCGGGTCTCCTCTTCCATCCCGGCCTCGTAGCTGTTGCCCATCAAGAACATGGTGTCGACGTCTTTTGCAGCCTTCATAACGGAGGCCGTATCGCCGAGATCGCCGGTCACGATCTCGGCGCCTGCCGACGCCAATTGCCGCGCGGCATCGCTGTCCGGCCTGCGCGTCAATGCCTTGACGCGATGTCCGCTCGACAGCAAGGCACGCGCAACTGCGCCGCCTTGCTGGCCTGTGGCGCCGGTGACTAGAATGCTTCGTTTAGTGGTCATGTGGTTGCTCCTTTTTTGCGGTGGAGCAAAATTAAGGTTTGTCACATTGATGCACAATTGCATATAATTGGAAAACTTTGTCCCATATGCGGATACAATGATCGATCTCAATGATATCGTGGTGTTCGCTCGCGTCGTCGAAGCTGGCAGTTTCACCGCTGCCGCGCGGCTGCTTGCCATGCCCAAGACGACGGTCAGTCGACGCGTTGCCGCGCTCGAGCGTGAGGTAGGGGTCCGCCTGCTGCAGCGCACGACGCGCAGCCTCAATGTGACGGATGCCGGGCGTCTGTATTACGAGCAGAGCAGTCAGGCGCTGCGGACGATCGAGGAAGCAAATCTGCGCCTTGCGGAAGCGAAGGCGGAACCATCGGGCACGATTCGCATTTCGGCGCCCGTTGGCTTCGGGGGCCATTTCCTCACAGCTGCCGTGGTCGACTTTCTGGCAATGTATCCGAAGACCAAAGTCGAACTGCGCCTGACCGACGACAAGCTCAACCTGGTTGAGGACGGCATAGATCTCGCCTTCCGAACCGGCATCCTACAGGATTCGACGCTGATTGCCCGCAAACTCGGCTCCACGCACAGGCTGCTCTGCGCCAGCCCGGACTATCTCGCAAGGCACGGGATGCCGAAACGCCTGGCGGATCTCGCGCACCACCAGTGCGTCATCGCAGGGCCTTCGACCTCGGGCACCCATTGGGTGCTGGATGGGCCACACGGTCAGGAAACGGTCACGGTGGCCGGGCGCTTCGCCGCCAATGAAATGCAGGCGGTCGTTGCGGCCACGCTCGCAGGCTTCGGCATCGCGCAATTGCCGCACAGCATCGCCGAACCCCTCATCAATGGGGGACGGCTGAGCCGCGTTCTCCGGGACTACACGACGCCGGCCGGCGGGCTGCATGTGCTATATCCGAGCAGCCGGCATCTTTCGCCCCTCGTCAAGGCATTCATCGAGCTTGCGGCCGACCGGATTTCCAGTCTGGCAAATACTGTGGCTGACCAGCAGTAGCCGCGAGCCTCAATACGGGCTCGCCACATCCCCGGTCTCGACATAGACCGACTTCAGCTGCGAATAGAGCGCCAGCGCGGCAAGCGAATTCTCGCGTCCGATACCGGACTGCTTGAAGCCGCCGAACGGAATTTCGACCGGCGTCAGATTGTAGGCGTTGATCCAGCAGGTCCCGGCCTGCAGCTCGGCGATAACGCGGTGGGCGCGCGGCAGGTCGCGCGTGAACACACCCGCGGCAAGGCCGAACTCGGTATCGTTGGCCCGGTCGATCACCTCGTCCTCGCCGTCGAATTTGAGCACGCTCATCACCGGCCCGAAAATCTCCTCGCGCGCGATGCGCATGGTGTCGGTGACGCCGGTGAAGACCGTCGGCTCGACGAAGAAGCCGCCCTGGAAGCCCTGTAGCGAAGGTACGTTGCCGCCGCAAGCAAGCATGGCGCCATCCTGCTTGCCGGCCTCGATATAGCCGATAACCTTCTCGTGCTGGGCCTTGGAGACAAGCGGCCCCATCTGCGTTTCCGGGTCGAGCGGATCGCCGATGCGGATCTTCTTCGTCCGCTCGACCAGCCGTTCGACGAAACGGTCGTGGATGCCCTTCTGCACGAAGACCCGCGTGCCGTTGGAGCAGATCTGGCCGGTCGAATAGAAATTGCCAAGCATGGCGCCGCCAATGGCGTTTTCGAGATCGGCATCGTCGAAGACGATCAGCGGCGACTTGCCGCCAAGCTCCATGGTGGCATGCTTCATCTTCGAACCGGCGAGCGACAGCACCTTGCGGCCGGTCGGTACCGAGCCGGTTACCGAGACCTTGGCGACGACATCGTGGCCGACGAGGCCGGCGCCGACATCGCCATAGCCTTGCACGACGTTGAACAGCCCGTCGGGCAGACCGGCCTCGGTATAGATTTCGGCGAGCGCCAGCGCCGATAATGGCGTGTTCTCAGACGGCTTGAACACCATGGCGTTGCCCATGGCGAGTGCGGGTGCCGATTTCCAACCGGCGATCTGGATCGGATAGTTCCAGGCGCCGATGCCGACACAGACGCCCAGCGCTTCGCGCCTCGTATAGGCAAAGGGTCCGCCGAGATCGAAGGCCTCGCCATTATAGGCAGCGACCGCGCCACCGAAATATTCGAGGCAGTCGGCTGCCGACGGCGCATCCGCCACCAGCGTCTCCTGGATCGCCTTGCCGGTATCAAGCGTCTCGATGCGCGCCAGGTCGGCGTTGCGCGCGCGCAAGATGTCGGCGGCGCGGCGCAGGATGCGTCCGCGCTCGACCGGCTTCAACCGCGACCAGGCCGGTTGGGCTGCACGCGCCGCTTCGATCGCGAGTTCCAGCACGTTCGGCGTCGCCGAACGCAGCATCGCGATGGTTTCGCCGGTTGCCGGATAGATGACCGGCAGTGGCGCACCCTGCTCGTCGTCGATGTAGCGTCCGTTGACATAGTGCGATGCCGTTGGCTGGGCGCGCATAGCTGTTCTCCAATCGTCTTCGCAGAGCGGACAGTCCGCCGGATCATGGCCTATCTGTCTGACACCTGCCAGCGCGGATTGATCCATGGTTCCTGGTTGGACGGCGCCAGCGGCGTGCGGCCAAGAATGTGGTCGGCGGCCTTTTCGCCGGTCATGATCGACGGCGCGTTGAGATTGCCGTTGGTGACGCGCGGGAAGATCGAGGAATCGGCGACCCGCAGCCCTTCGACGCCGATGACACGGCATTCCGGATCGACGACGCTCATCGGATCATCGGCGCGACCTATCCTGCAGGTGCCGCAAGGGTGGTAGGCGCTCTCGGCGTGCTCGCGGATGAAGGCGTCGAGATCGTCGTCCGACTGCACATGCGGGCCCGGCGAGAGCTCCTCGCCGCGATAGAGATCGAATGCCGGCTGGCCGAAGATATCGCGCGTCAGCCGGACGCAGTGGCGGAACTCGGTCCAGTCGTCCGGATGTGACATGTAGTTGAAGCGGATCACCGGCTTCGATCTGGGATCGGGCGAACGCAGCGTGACAGAACCGCGCGACTTCGATCGCATCGGCCCGACATGCGCCTGGAAACCGTGCGCCTTCGCCGCTGCCTTGCCGTCATAGCGAACCGCCGCCGGGATGAAATGATACTGGATGTCGGGATAGTCGACACCGGCGCGCGAGCGCACGAAGGCGGCCGCCTCGAAATGGTTGGTTGCGCCAAGACCCGACTTAAAGAACAGCCATTGCGCGCCGATTAGCGCCTTCGAGAACGGGTTCAGCACCGAATTCAACGTGATCGGCTGCGTCGATTCCTGCTGGATATAGAGTTCCATATGGTCCTGCAGATTGCGGCCGACGCCGGGCCGGTCGGCGACCACCGGAATGCCGTATTCCCTGAGATGTTCGGCCGGACCGATGCCGGACAGCATAAGGATCTTGGGCGAATTGATCGAGGAGGCGGCAACGATCACTTCACGTCGCGCCTTGATCACCTGGATCCGTTTGCGCGTTTCGATCTCGACACCGGTGGCGCGTTGATTCTCGATGATCACCCGCCGGGCGAAACCCTTGATAAGGCTAACATTTTTTCGCCTCAGCGCCGGCCTGAGATAGGCGCTCGCCGCCGACCAGCGGCGGCCGCCGCGAATGGTCTGTTCCATTGGCCCAAAGCCTTCCTGCTTCGCGCCGTTATAGTCGTCGGTCAGCTCGAAGCCGGCCTGACGGCCTGCCTCGACGAAGGCGCCGTAGAGTGGGTTCGTCCTTGAGCCGCGCTGCACCGACAGCGGGCCGCCGTGGCCGCGCCAGCCATTCTCGCCGCCGTTGCTGTCCTCCATGCGCTTGAAGTAGGGGAGCACGTCGGCAAACCCCCAGCCAGCCGCGCCCTGTTCGGCCCAATGGTCGAAATCGCGGGCGTGGCCGCGTACATAGACCATGCCATTGATCGAGGACGAGCCGCCGATGACCTTGCCGCGCGGCGTCGCCAGCACGCGGCCGCCGAGATGCGGCTCCGGCTCGCTGGCAAAGCCCCAGTCGTAGAGGCTCATGTTGAGTGGGATCGACAGCGCCGACGGCATCTGGATCAGCGGCCCGACATCGCTGCCGCCGAACTCGATGACGATCACCGAATGCTTGCCATCCTCCGACAGGCGGTAGGCCATGGCCGAGCCGGCCGAGCCGGAGCCGATGATGACGAAATCCGCCTCAAGCATGGTTCATATGCGCCATGAAATCAGCGAGCGAGGGAACAAGTGCCATCATTCGCCTCGCGGAAAGCGCTTCTGCTCTTCGAGCAGGTCAAGGTTCATGTGGTTGCGCATGTAGCGTTCCGAAGCTTTCTGCAGCGGCTGGAATTCCCAGGGGTAGTGAGTGCCGTTGCGCAGCGCCGGGTAGACCACCCAGCGGCGCGCCTGGCTGGTGCGCACGGCGGCGTCGAAGGCCGCCATGTCCCAGCGCGCCCGGACCTTTTCGGTGAAACCAGCAACCAAAGCGGCATGTGCCGGGTCGGCGGCGAGATTGGTCAGCTCGAGCGGATCCGATTCAAGATCAAACAGTTGCGGCGGATCGATCTCGCAATGGATGAATTTGTAGCGGCCCTCGCGGATCGCCACCATCGGCGCGTTGGAGCCTTCGGCAGCATACTCCATCAGCACCGGCGCAGTGCGTTCCTTACCGTCGAGCAGCGGCAGCAGCGACTGGCCGTCGGTCCATGGCGCAATCGCGCTCATGTCGATGCCGGCGAGGTCGCAAAGCGTCGGCGTGACATCGAGATTGGAGACTGGGGTCTCGATCAGCTTGGCGTGTATGCCCTTGCCGGCGATCATCAGCGGCACCCGCGCCGAGCCTTCGAAAAAGCACATCTTGAACCACAGGCCGCGCTCGCCGAGCATGTCGCCGTGATCCGAGCAGAACAGGATGATCGTATCGTCGAGCATTCGCGTGCGTTGCAGCACCGACAGCAATTCGCCGACCTTGTCGTCGAGATAGGAGATGTTGGCGAAATAGCCGCGCCGCGCACGGCGGATCTGCTCCGGCGTGATCTTGAAGCTGTCATAGTCGCTGGCCCGGTAGAGCCGCTGCGAATGCGGATCCTGCCTGTCGTAGGGAATGAAGCCCACCTCGGGCTCAAGCGCCGGGCAGTCCTCGTAGAGATCCCAATAGCGCCGCCGGGCGACATAGGGGTCGTGCGGATGGGTGAAGGAAACCGTCAGGCACCACGGCCGGCGCGAAGCGTCGTCGGAGACGCGAGCGAAATCATAGAGCTTCTGCACCGCGTGGAAAGCGACCTCGTCGTCATATTCCATCTGGTTGGTGATCTCGGCGACACCGGCACCGGCCACCGAGCCGAGATTGTGATACCACCAGTCGATCCGTTCACCGGGCTTGCGATAGTCCGGCGTCCAGCCGAAATCGGCCGGATAGATGTCGGTGGTCAGCCGCTCCTCGAAGCCGTGCAACTGGTCCGGCCCGACGAAATGCATCTTGCCGGACAGGCAAGTATGGTAGCCGGCGGCGCGCAGATGATGCGCATAGGTCGGGATCGACGAGACGAATTCGGCAGCGTTGTCATAGACCTCGGTGCGTGACGGCAACTGGCCGCTCATGAACGCTGCCCGGCCCGGTGCGCAGAGCGGCGAGGCGGTGTAGTTATTCTTGAAGCGCGTCGCGTGCGCCGCCAGTAGCTTCAGATGCGGCGCGTGCAGGAAGTCCGCTGGCCCATCCGGGAACAATGTGCCGTTGAGCTGATCGACCATGACGATCAGAAAATTGGGTCGCTTGGACGTCACTGCGCGCTCCGCCGGCTTAGTTTCGTTTCGAGATAATCCTCGATCAGTGCGATCGCAGTCGCGGCATTGGGCACGCCGTCCTTCAGCGCGCGCCTGATATACAGCCCGTCGATCAGCGCAGCGGTCGCCTCGGCGACACGGTCGGCTTCGCTTCTCGGCAGGATGCCGGTCAGCCCGCTCAACAGATTGGAATGCAGGCGCCTCGCATAGACCTTAAGCAGGCGGCGAAGTGCTGCCGATTTCTGCGCCTCGACATAGAAGGCGAGCCAGGCCGCAATCGTCTCCGGCTGGAACTGGGCGTCGGAGAAATTGACGGCGACCACCGCCGAGACGCGCTCGCGTGCCGTGCTGGCCGATCGAAGCGCGCGCCGCATGTCGGCGGTCAGCTCGGCCAGGATATGCCGCATCGTTGCCAGCAAAAGTTCGTCCTTGGCGCCGAAATAGTGATGGGCAAGCGCCGAGGACACGCCGGCGCGCCCGGCGATTTCCGACATCGTCACATCAAGCGAGCCGCGCTCGCCGATCGCTGAGATCGTCGCGTCGATGAGCGCCCTGCGGCGCAACGGCTCCATTCCGACTTTCGGCATTCTTGCTCCGGCCCTGTTGCGACAAGATTATTTTTTATTGACGGATCAATCAACAAAAATCCAGCCTGATTTTGTGGCAAAGGTCAGGCGCTATGACCAGATATCAAGATCAAGCGATTGTGTGGTTCTGGCCCCTTCACGAAGTCGGCGGAACGGTTCATGCTTGAACAATGCTGAGGCGCGCCGTGACATCGCGTAGCCCGGGCCTGCAGGATGGAGATTGCCATGACAGCATGCATCGTCGGCTGGGCGCATTCGCGCTTCGGCAAGCTCGAAGGCGAGACGCTGGAGAGTCTGATCACCAAGGTCGCAACCGAAGCGCTCGATCATGCCGGCATCGGTCCGGACGAGGTCGACGAGATCGTGCTTGGCCACTTCAATGCCGGCTTTTCCGCGCAGGATTTCACCGCAAGCCTGGTCCTGCAGGCCGACGACCGGCTGCGCTTCAAGCCGGCAACCCGCGTCGAGAACGCTTGCGCGACTGGTTCGGCGGCGGTCAGGCAAGGCATCCGCGCCATCGACGCCAATGCGGCCCGTATCGTGCTCGTGGTCGGCGCCGAGCAGATGACGACAACGCCCGGCCCAGAGATCGGCAGGAACCTTCTCAGGGCCTCGTATCTGCCCGAGGAGGGCGACACGCCGGCAGGATTCGCCGGCGTTTTCGGCAAGATCGCGCAAGCCTATTTCCAGCGCTATGGCGACCAGTCGGACGCGCTGGCGATGATCGCCGCCAAGAACCACAAGAACGGCGTCGACAATCCCTATGCGCAGATGCGCAAGGATTTCGGCTATGAGTTCTGCCGGCACGAGAGCGAGAAGAACCCATTCGTTGCCGGTCCCCTGAAGCGTACCGACTGTTCGCTGGTCTCGGACGGCGCCGCAGCCCTTGTCCTTGCCGACACGGCGACGGCGTTGAAGATGCGCCGCGCGGTCGCCTTCCGTGCCAACGAGCATGTGCAGGATTTCCTGCCAATGTCGAAGCGCGACATCCTTGCCTTCGAAGGCTGCGAGCATGCCTGGAACCAGGCGCTGAAGAAGGCGGGCGTGACGCTCGACGATCTGTCCTTCGTCGAGACGCATGACTGCTTCACCATCGCCGAGCTGATCGAATATGAGGCGATGGGCCTGGCGAAACCGGGTGAGGGCGCGAAACTGGCGCTGGATGGCGAGACGGCGAAGGACGGCCGGCTGCCGGTCAATCCGTCCGGCGGGCTGAAGGCCAAGGGTCATCCAATCGGCGCTACCGGCGTGTCGATGCACGTGCTGAGCGCCATGCAGCTCGTCGGCGAAGCCGGCGGCATCCAGGTGCCGGGCGCCAAGCTCGGCGGCATCTTCAACATGGGCGGCGCCGCAGTCGCCAACTACGTTTCCATTCTCGACCGGATCAGATAAAAGCGGCCCGCATTACAGCGCCCCGCGCCCCGTTAGGGCGCGCAAAGGACGCTGTAACACTTTGATTTTACGCGTGATCCTTTTCGAAAATCGATTCCGATTTTCGAGGTCATGCGTTAGCGGGGAAATCATGACAAATCCGGTTCTGGTCGAAGTTTTGCGCGGCGCTGTGGTCGAGAGCGCGCATCGTGGCGCCGTTGCGGTTTTCGATGCTGACGGCAACTCGGTCTGGGAAATCGGCGATACGGCCCGCCCGGTATTTCCGCGCTCAGCGGTCAAGGCTATCCAGGCGCTGCCGCTGGTCGAAAGCGGCGCCGCCGACGCGTTTGGCTTCGGCGACCGCGAACTGGCGCTTGCCTGCGCCTCGCATTCCGGCGAGCCGGCGCATGTCGAACTGGCGCGGGCGATGCTGGCGAAAGCCGGACTGGACGAGGCGGCGCTGGAATGCGGCGCGCATTGGCCGTCCAGCCATGATGCGACGGTTGCGCTGGCCAGCGCCGGCACCTTGCCAAACGCGCTGCACAACAATTGCTCAGGCAAGCATGCGGGCTTCCTCTGCACCTGCGTTCACGCCGGTATCGCCCATCGCGGCTATGTCAAATCAGGCCATGCCTCGCAGGAGATGGTGCGCGATGCGATGCAAGCGGTGACCGGGGCCGCCCATGACATCGATCATTGCGGCACCGACGGCTGCTCGATCCCGACCTATGCCGTGCCGCTACGCAGCTTCGCGCTCGGCTTTGCCCGCATGGCGACCGGCGTCGGCTTTGAACCCGTGCGCGCCAAGGCGGCAAAGCGGCTGCTTTGCGCCTGCATGGCCGAGCCCTTTCTGGTCGCCGGCACGGGCAGGGCTGATGTTGCGCTGATGGAGGCCGCACCCGGCCGGATTTTTGTGAAGGGAGGGGCCGAAGGCGTCTATTGCGCGGCTTTGCCCGAGCTTGGCCTTGGCGTGGCGTTGAAATGCGATGATGGCGCTGGCCGCGCGGCGGAAGTCATGGTCGCGGCATGCATGGCTAGGCTTTTGCACGCCGACAGGGCGCTGGCGGCGAAGCTGATCGAGCAGGCAAATCCACCCATCCAAAGCCGGGTTGGCGCCAAGGTTGGCGCTGTCAGGCCCACCGCCGCATTGAGCTGAGAACGGCATTCAGCTCACCTGATTGCGCTCGATGGTCAGATGCGCATAGCCGGCATTGCCTGATGAGGCGAGGTCGCCGGTCACCGGCTCGGCCCAGCGGTGGCCGACGATCGCGCCGTTTTGGGCGCCGTCGATGACATTGTCGGAGATGACCGCCGTTCCGGCGCCCTCGACCACGGTGACGGCGATGCCGGTTCCGGCCTTGCGGATGACGTTTGCGGTAGCGACCACATTGCGCATGAACGGCCCCCAGCCGATGTGCATGCCGTAGAGCGGCGCATTCTCGACGACGTTGCCGGAGACGGTGGTATCGGCCTCGACGTTGATACCGATGCCGAAACCGGGCGGATCGGCAGGATAGGGGCCGCTGGTCGAGAGATTGCGCACGATGTTTCCTGAACATACGCCCATACGGCCGCCTTCGTTGAAATTGACGATCGAGATGCCGTTGGCGGCGCCGTCGACGATGTTGTTGCTGAGGATCGCCCCCTCGAACGAGAATTCGGAATACACGGCGGTCTCGCCCGACCGCGAGCAGGTGTTGCCGGTGATGTGCAGATTGCTGGCGCTGTTGGCGCGGATCGCCGAAAACGCGCAGTCCGAGACGATATTGCCCGAGATGATGACGTTGCCGGCGCGGAACGCATTGATGCCGTTGCCGTTCTGGCCGGTTCCGCCGCTACGCGCCTGAATACGCTCGACGCGGTTGCCGCTGACGATCGTGCCGTCCTCGGCCGCTTGCCAGCGGTGCACGAGGATGCCGCCATTGGCGCAGTCGGACACAGTGTTGCCTGATATCGCCAAGCCGGTGGCTTCGACCGAATAGATGCCGGCGTCGGCAGCGCCTGATATTTCCGAGCGCTCGATGCGGCCCGAAGCGTGCTCGATCGCCAGGCCGTTCTTGCCGCTGCCTGATATCTGGCAATTGTCGATGACGAGGTGAGCGACGCGGCGCAGGTCGAGCAGTCCTTGCGCGTAGTCGCCCATCCAGCGGTTGGTGCCGTCGAACACCAGCCCGGTGAATTCGATGTGCTCGGCCTGTTCCGCCATGAGCAGATGGCCGTTGCCGCCATAGACGATCCGCGATGCACCCGGCACCCCGGAAAGTCTGATACGGCTAGGCAGCGAAAGGTTGGATAGGACATAGGTTCCCGGCGGCAGGAACACCGGCATGTCGCGATCGCTTGCGTCGCGCAGCAGCCTGGTGAAGGCCTTGCTCTGGTCGTCAAGTGCGCCGGGCCGCACGCCGAGGTCGGCAGCGTTGATCGAGCCGCGCATCGAGGCATTGTCGACGGCGGGCAGGCTGGCCGCCGCTGCCTTGCCGAGCGAGAGGCCCATGACGGCAAAGCCGGCGGTCTGCGTAAGCAATTTTCGTCTGTTCAACATCGGCACAGTTTCCCAGCGTTCGGCCATCGCACCGCAGGAATCGTGCCAGGCCGGATCGGCCCCGGCCCGGTTTGCGGCAATGGCTTGTGAAGTCGCCGCGCGAGGCATAAGTTCGATTAATGAGCAGAGCCTTCACGCGCGAAGAGGATAGCGAAAACGCCATTGCCGGCATCGGCGAGCGGCCGATCAGCCATCACCGCAATCTGGTGACGGAACGCGGCCTGGCGATGATCGACTCCGAACTGGCTGCCCTGCGCGATGATTTGGGCAGGGCGGAGAAGAGGGCCGACCGCGAGCGCATCGCGCTCATATCGCGCGACCTGCGCTACTGGACCGCGCGGCGTGAAAGCGCCGAGCTTTCCCTACCGGAACCGGGCAGCGACCTGGTTCGCTTTGGCATGGGCGTCACGCTGGAAGGCGATGACGGCAGGAAGGTACACTGGAAGATCGTCGGCGAGGATGAGGCCGATCCGGCCAAGGGCACAATTTCACATGTTTCACCGATGGCCCTGGCCTTGTACGGCAAGAGGATCGGCGAAATTGCCGTGGTGAACGGCAAGGAATGGGAGATCGTCAAGCTCTCCGACAATTAGTCCTCGACCTTGATGACATGGTCGCGGAAGAATGCCGCCGCGCCGGCCTCGTCGATCTCGCCGGCGGCAACGCCCATGACGAATTCGTAGACCGTGCCGTTGTCGGCCGTCAGCGTATAGCCGTTGACAATTAGGAACGCGCTGGCGGCGACGATGGCCGTGCGCTTGTTGCCGTCGACAAAGGCATGATTTCTGGCGATGCCGAAGATATAGGCCGCAGCCAAATCCTCGATCGATGGATCACCGTAGTTCGTCTTGTTCTCGGCGCGGGCGAGCGTCGATTCAAGAGCATTCTCGTCTCTCAAACGCTGCGCGCCACCATGCCGGCGCAGCTGCTCCGCGTGCATCGCTTCCACGGCGCGCCGGCTCAGGAATTGCAAGCTCATTCGGCGAGCTTCTGAAGCGCGACCTTGTATTTGTCCATCACCTCGCGGGCAGCTTTCATTTGCCGCTCGAAGTTATCGTCCACCGGCTTCAGCGCAAGGCCGTCACCTGTTTCAACGATTTGAAGCTGGTCGCCAGCCTTCAGGTTCAGACGATCGAGAAGCTCCCTCGGCAGGATCACCCCTTCGGAATTGCCGATCTTGCGGATGGTCGTGTTCATAGCGCTGCACCCTTGTTGCAACACATATTATAACGCGACCTGCTCTCCGTTACAACGGATATTATAACAGGCTCAGCCGACTTGCAGCAGCCGATCGATCAGCCGTTCCGCCGCTTCAGGGATGACTGTGCCCGGCGGGAAGATTTCCGCGGCACCCGCCTGCAACACGGCATCGTAATCCTGCGGCGGGATGACGCCGCCGGCGACGATCAGCATGCCGTCGCGCCCGAGCTTCTTCAGCGCACCCTTGAGTTCGGGAATGAGCGTCAGGTGCCCCGCTGCCAGCGAGGAGGCGCCGACGATATGCACGTCATGCTCGGCCGCGAGCCTCGCGATCTCTTCCGGCGTCTGGAACATCGGCCCGACGGTGACGTCGAAGCCGAGATCGGCAAAGGCGGTGGCGATGACCTTCTGGCCGCGGTCATGGCCGTCCTGTCCCATTTTGGCCACGAGAATGCGCGGCTTGCCGCCGGATTTCTCCTCGAACGCCACGATCTTGTCCTGCAGCCGGTCGACCACCGGATTGTCGCCAAGCGCCTTGCGGTAGATGCCGGAGATCGTCTGGACCGAGGCGACATGGCGGCCGAAGACCTTTTCCAGCGCCAGCGAAATCTCCCCGACCGTGGCGTTGGCGCGCGCGGCGCGGATGGCGAACTCCAGCAGATTTTCGCCGCCCTCCGCAGCGCGGCTCAGCGCATCCAGCGCGCTCTCGACAGCGCCGACGTCGCGCGTGCCTTTCAGCCTTTGCAGCTTCGACAATTGCCGAGCCCTGACTTCGGCATTGTCGATCTTCAGCACGTCGACCTCGATATCAGTCCCGGGGCGGTGGGCGTTGACGCCAACCAGTATCTGCTCACCGGAATCGATCCGTGCCTGCGTGCGCGCGGCGGCCTCTTCGATACGCAGCTTGGGTATGCCTTTTTCGGTTGCAGCGGCCATGCCGCCCAGGCTCTCGATCTCTTCGATATGGGCAAGCGCGCGCGCCGCCAGATCATGCGTCAGCCGTTCGAGATAGGCAGAGCCGCCCCACGGGTCGATGATACGGGTGGTGCCGGATTCCTTTTGCAGGATCAGCTGGGTGTTGCGGGCGATGCGAGCCGAATGATCCGTCGGCAGCGCCATCGCCTCGTCGAAGGCGTTGGTGTGCAGCGATTGCGTAAGACCCTGCGTCGCCGCCATTGCCTCGATCATGGTGCGGACGATGTTGTTGTAAGGGTCCTGCGCCGTCAGCGACCAGCCCGAAGTCTGGCAATGGGTGCGCAGCGACAGCGAGCGCTCGTCCTTCGGCAAGAAGTTCTTCAGCATCAGGCTCGACCACAAAAGGCGGGCTGCCCTCAACTTGGCGACCTCCATGAAGAAATTCATGCCGATCGCCCAGAAGAACGAAAGGCGCGGCGCGAAGCGGTCGATATCGAGACCGGCGGCGACGCCGGCGCGGGCATATTCGATGCCGTCGGCGATCGTATAGGCGAGCTCGAGGTCGGCGGTCGCTCCTGCCTCCTGCATGTGATAGCCGGAGATCGAAATCGAATTGAACTTCGGCATGTGCTGCGAAGTGTAGGAAAAAATGTCGGACACGATCCGCATCGAAGGCTTTGGCGGATAGATGTAGGTGTTGCGCACCATGAACTCTTTCAGGATGTCGTTCTGAATGGTCCCGGCGAGATCCTTCTGCGCAACCCCCTGTTCTTCCGCCGCCACGATGTAGAGCGCCATGATCGGCAGCACCGCGCCGTTCATCGTCATCGACACCGTCATTTCATCAAGCGGGATGCCGTCGAAGAGCTGGCGCATGTCGAGGATGGAATCGATGGCGACGCCGGCCATGCCGACATCGCCGGCAACACGCGGATGATCGCTGTCGTAGCCGCGATGCGTGGCGAGGTCGAAAGCGACCGACAGTCCCTTCTGGCCGGCCGCAAGGTTGCGCCGGTAAAAAGCATTCGACTCTTCCGCCGTCGAGAAGCCGGCATATTGCCGGATCGTCCAGGGCTGCTGGACATACATGGTCGGGTAGGGGCCGCGCACGAATGGCGGCAGGCCCGGATAAGTGTCGAGATGCGGCAATCCCTTGAGGTCGCCCTGGTTATACAGATGCTTGATGGCCAGACCTTCCGGCGTCATCCGTTGGCCCTTGACCTCGACCGGCGCCCGGCGCGGCGTCGACCAGCCGACTTGGCTGAAATCCGGGATCATGACGCTGCTCCGATCGATTGATCGATGCGGACCGGAAACAGCGGCTCGCACACCGCCACGCCTTCCGTGAGGGCGGGCCGCCGCTCTGCCGCCAGCGTTTCGACCGGACGTTCGGTCTTCGACGGGTGAAGCGTGGTGCCGATGATGGCCCGCTCGCCCGACTGATAGGCGGCATTGCGGCGGGCGGAGGCCGCCTGAACCCGTTTTTGGATATGTCCTTGCTGCAGGCTGGACAGCACGCCGCCTTCCGCCTCGATCCGCCGGAATTCTTCCCAGGCCGCTTCGCAGAGTTCGGCGGTCAGTGCTTCGACGGCGCCCGAACCGCAAGCAGGGTCGACGACATGATCGATGTGGCTTTCGTTGGCCATGATCAGTTGCGTATTGCGGGCGACACGGCGGGCAAAGCCCGCCGGCAGGCCATGCGCTATCGTATGCGGCAGGATTGAGATCGAATCCGCCCCGCCGGCTGCCGCGGCGAAACCGGCGATTGCAGTGCGCAGGATATTTGTCTCCGGGTCCGCCGAAGTCATCATGCGGAAGGACGTCTCGGCATGGATGTTGGCGGTGGAGGCGGAGATCGAGCATGCCTCCTGAACACGCGCCCACAGCCTGCGCAGGGCCCTGACCTTGGCCATCGACACGAACTGGTCCTGGTCGACGCTCAGCGCAAAGCCGATATGGGGCGCAGCGTAAACAAGCGGCTGGCGCGCCTCCTCGAACATCCGGAGATAGGAGACCGCCGAAGCCATCATGGTGCCCAGTTCCTGCGCCTCTGTGGCGCCGGCATTGTGGAAGACGCGCCCGTCTGCCTCGAGCAGTACGCCAGGCACGCCCATCGAGAAAAAATGCGCCAGGGACTGCGGCATGGATGCCTGCAGGGCTTCGATCGACATGCGCAACCGGCCGGTTCCGGCAAATATCGCCGCCGGATCGATGCCGAAGGAAAGGTTGAGCTTTGCCGGGTCTGACCGGCGCTTGCTCAAAAACGCAACCAGCCAGTCGGCCACGGCGCGGCTCCAGGGATGGGCGTCGATGCGGACCTGGGTGCGATTGAGCGGCACGCCGTCCAGCACGGTCTCCAGCGCCTCGGCAGTTCTCGGCAGACCGTAGCCGAATGCATTCGGCGCGCCTTCGAAGACAAGCGACAATCCGGTGGCGCCCTGTGCGACGTCTTCCAGGGCTTGGGCCTTGGCGCGATCGATATCCGGATCGTCGATACGCTGGCTGACGATCCAGGGCGATCTGGGATTTGCCCGCGCGAGAGGCTCTGCGGTGACCGAACGATCATAGAGCGGCTCGATGCGGATCGCATCGTCCGTATGGGACACGAGCTTTTCCTCGAAGGATCCGCCGGCCAGGGCTTTTTCCGCAAGGGCCAGCCACCGCTGCCGGTCAGGGTTCGGAAGTTCGGCATCGTGGTTCAAGGCACCGGCGCCCATCCGCTCTCCTCGTCTTATCGGCCGCATCGGCCTGGAACGTCAGTCTACGGTTCCCAGTCGCAGATCACAATGCAACACGCTTCCTGCGACAGTGAACCGTCAACCGATTGCCAAACATGCGCAAAATCCGCAAGCTCCAAAAAACTCAATTTCGACCATGGCCATTGTCGCTGCGCAATGGCGTCATTATACCTGCGGCGAGCCCGGTTACTTTCAATAGATCAGGGCGTTCAACACTTCAGGTTTGCGGAGACCCGACACATGGCTGACGACACCAGTATTTTCATAGGGGCCAGCCGCAAGCCTGATGACAGCTACCAGCGCGCCGAAAATCTGCTGCTTCAGTATGGCAATCGCCACGGCCTGGTCACCGGTGCGACCGGCACCGGCAAGACCGTGACCTTGCAGATTCTGGCGGAAGGTTTCTCCAATGCCGGCGTGCCGGTCTTCTGCGCCGACATCAAGGGCGACCTGTCCGGTATCGCCATGATGGGCACGGCACAGGATTTTCTGGTCAAGCGCGCCGAGCAGGTCAAGCTCGATCCTTATGAATTCCAGGAGTTTCCGGTCATCTTCTGGGATCTGTTCGGCGAGCAGGGCCATCCGATACGCGCCACCGTCTCGGAAATGGGGCCGCTGCTTCTGTCGCGGCTGATGAACCTCTCCGAGGCACAGGAAGGCATCATGAACATCGCCTTCCGTATCGCCGACGAGGAGGGCCTGTTGCTGCTGGATCTGAAGGATCTGCAGGCGCTTCTTGCCAACATTGCCGATCGCGCCCAGGAAATCGGGGCTCGCTATGGCAATGTCACCAAGCCTTCGGTCGGCGCTATCCAGCGCACCTTGCTGGTCCTGGAGCAGCAGGGGGCGACGAATTTCTTCGGCGAGCCGGCGTTGCGGATCGCCGACATCATGCGCACCACCCGCGACGGGCGCGGCGCCATCAGCGTGCTGGCCGCCGACAAGCTGATGGCGAATCCCCGGCTCTATGCGACATTCCTTTTGTGGCTGATGTCGGAGCTGTTCGAGGAACTGCCTGAAGTCGGCGACCCCGACAAGCCAAAGCTGGTCTTCTTCTTCGACGAGGCGCACCTTCTGTTCGACGATGCGCCGAAGGTGCTGATCGACCGGGTCGAGCAGGTGGTCCGCCTGATCCGCTCGAAGGGCGTCGGCGTTTACTTCGTCACCCAGAATCCGCTGGATATCCCTGAAACGGTTCTGGCCCAGCTCGGCAACCGGGTGCAGCACGCGCTTCGCGCCTACACGCCGCGGGAGCAGAAGGCGGTGAGGACGGCCGCCGAGACGTTCAGGCCCAATCCCGACTTCGACTGCGCGACCGTGATCACACAGCTCGGCACTGGCGAGGCGTTGGTCTCGACGCTGGAAGCGAAGGGCGCTCCTTCGATGGTCCAACGGACGCTGGTTCGCCCGCCGTCGTCACGACTTGGTCCGATCACGCCTGACGAGCGCCGCAAGCTGATCACTGAGAGCCCGGTTGCGGGGCAGTACGACCAGACCATCGATCGCGAATCGGCTTTCGAGATGCTGCAGAAAAAAGCCAAGGACGCTCTGGACGCAGAGGCGCAGCAGCAGGAGAGCGGCCGCTCGCGCTGGACCATTCCAGGCTTCGGCAATGACGATCCCGCCCCCCAGACCACCGGCCGAGCACCGGCGCGGCGCGCATCCAATCGCCAGACGGTGGCGGAGGCGGCGATCAAATCGGTGGTTCGTTCGGTCGGCTCGTCCGTGGGACGGGCGATCGTGCGCGGCATTCTCGGCAGTCTCGCCAGGGGGCGCTGAGAGCATCGGACCCAAAAAGGTGGGAATCGGCCGGGCGCCGAGTCTGAAAAATCCCGTCACGGCACACGTCATTTCAGGTTGGCCCTAGCTGAATTGCCGCAAATGCAGAACCGGGTGGCCATTGTGAGGAGACTCCTTATAACGGTTGATGAGATTGCGATAACCAAGGGGAGACGATGCGTTACATACGTCCGCTTTCAATCGAAGACGCCGTTGGCCAGTTGACCGGCTCGTCCGGCACAGCCGCCATTCTCGCCGGAGGCAGCGACCTGCTGGTGAGGATGAAAGGCGGCTTCATCGAACCCGAGCTGATCGTCGACATCAAGGCGATCGATGGGCTCAGCGAAATCAGGGAAACGGCGGAGGGCTTCAGCATTGGTGCCGCGGTCCCCTGCGCTGCATTGGGAGAGAACGCGGCCCTGAAGACAGCATGGCCTGGCGTCGTCGAAGCGGCTAAGCTGATCGGCTCCAAGCAGGTACAGGGGCGCTGCACCATCGTCGGCAATCTCTGCAACGCCTCGCCGGCCGCCGATAGCGTGCCGGCGCTGGTGGCCGCCCACGCCAGGGCGTTGGTTATCGGGCCCGGAGGCAAGCGCACAATCCCAGTGGAAACCGTGCCGACCGGGCCGGGCAAGACGTCGCTCTCCAAGGGAGAGATCATCGAGGCGATCCTGCTCGACAGGCGCGCGCCGCGCTCCGGCGATGCCTATCTGCGTTTCATTCCACGCACGGAGATGGACATCGCCGTGGTCAGCGCCGGCGTGAACCTGACGCTCGATGAGCAAGGTGTCGTCAAGGCGGCCCGCGTGGCCCTGGGCGCCGTGGCCGCGACGGTGCTGCTGGTCGAGGAGGCCGCCGAGGCCCTCATCGGCAGGAAGATGGACGAAGCAGCACTTGAGCGGCTCGCCAAGGTCTGCGCGGGGGCCTGCCGTCCGATCGACGACAAGCGCGGCACCGTCGAATTCAGAAGAAAAGTTGCGGGTGTGCTGGCCAGGCGGGCCGCCATGACCGCCTATGCACGTGCAGGAGGCAAATGATGGCCGGCGTAGCAGTCTCAACGACAATCAACGGCGACAATTTCGAATACCTTTGCCAACCGGACGAGACGCTGCTCGATGTGCTGCGCGACCGCCTCGGCCTGACCGGTGCCAAGGAAGGCTGCGGCACCGGCGATTGCGGCGCCTGCAGCATCATCCTCGACGACCGGCTGGTGTGCTCGTGCCTGGTGCTTGGCGCGGAGGCCGAGGGCCGGCGCGTCGAGACCGTCGAAGGCATGGCGCATGGCGACACGCTGCATCCGCTGCAGCAGAAGTTCCTCGAACACGCAGCACTGCAATGCGGCATCTGCACGCCGGGCTTCCTGATTGCGGCCAAGGACCTTTTGGCCAAGAACCCCGACCCGACCGAGGAGGAAATCCGCTTTGGCCTCGCCGGGAATCTCTGCCGCTGCACCGGCTATGACAAGATCGTGCGCGCCGTCCAGGACGCTGCCAGCGTGATGAAGGGAGCCTGACGATGAATTTCGATCCACGTTTCGCGGGGCGCAATTTCACATCCGTCGGCACTCGCCCCATCCGTCCCGACGGCGTCGACAAGGTGACGGGCCGCGCCCGCTACGGCGCGGATTTCAACATGGCCGGCCAGCTGGTCGGGCGTGTTCTGAGAAGCCCGCACGCCCACGCCACGATCAGGAAGATCGACACGTCGAAGGCGGAGAAGCTCCCCGGCGTCAAGGCGGTGATCACCGCCGCCGACCTGCCTGACCTCACCGATGGCGATGCCGCCATGTACGACATCCTCGACAACTGCATGGCGCGCAAGAAGGCGCTCTATGACGGCCATGCGGTGGCCGCGGTCGCAGCGGTCGACGCCCGCATAGCGAGGCAAGCGCTGAAGCTGATCGAGGTCGACTATGAGGTGCTGCCGCATGTGACCGATGTCGACGAGGCGATGAAGCACACGGCACCCCTGCTCAACGACGCGATCTTCACCGAGGGCCTTGAGGAGAAGCCCGTCAAGCCTTCCAACGTCACCAAGCGCACCCAGTATGGCCATGGCGACATCCATGAGGGTTTCGGCCAGGCCGATTTCGTCGTCGAACGTTCCTTCAAGACCGAGCAGACGCATCAGGGCTATATCGAGCCGCATGCCTGCGTGGCCAATGTCAGCTCCGACGGGACCGCCGACCTCTGGGTCTGCACGCAAGGGCATTTCGTCTATCGCCAGCATTGCGCCCAGTTGCTTGGCATGGAAGCCTCGAAGCTGCGCGTCACCTCGTCGGAGATCGGCGGCGGTTTCGGCGGCAAGACTCATGTCTGGGCCGAGCCGGTGGCGCTGGCGCTGTCGCGCAAGGCTGGCCGGCCGGTTAAGTTGGTCATGACGCGCGACGAGGTGTTCCGCGCCTCTGGGCCGACAAGTGCCACCTCGATCGACGTCAAGATCGGTGCCCGCAAGGACGGCACGATCACCGCAGCCGAGGCGACCTTGCGCTATTCCTGCGGCCCCTATGCCGGCATGTGGGCCGAGATCGGTGCCATGACCGCGTTTGCCTGCTACAGGCTCGAGAACGTCAAGACGGTCGGCTATGAAGTTCTGGTCAACCGGCCGAAGACCGCCGCCTATCGCGCGCCGTCAGCGCCGATGGCTGCCTTCGCGGTGGAGAGCGCAATCGACGAACTGGCCAAGGAGATCGGCATGGACCCGGTCGAATTCCGGATCAGAAACGCCGCGCAGGAGGGCACCAGATCGTCCTACGGCCCGGTATATGGCCCGATCGGCATCGGCCCGACGCTCGAAGCGGCGAAGAACCACCCGCACATGAAGGCTCCGCTCGGCAAGAACCAGGGCCGCGGCATGGCTTGCGGCTTCTGGTTCAACTTCGGCGGCCAGACCTGTACGGACCTCAACATCGGCATGGACGGCTCGGTCTCGCTTGCCGTCGGAACCGTTGACGTCGGCGGCTCGCGCGCTTCGCTGTCGCTGGTGGCCGCGGAAGAACTTGGCATCGCCTATGAGCAGGTCAAGGCGGTGGTCGCCGATACTTCCAGCCTCGGTTACAATGATATGACGGACGGCAGTCGGGGCACCTTCTCGTCCTCTATGGCGACGATCTCGGCCGCCCGCAACGCGATCAAGGTCCTGCGGGAACGCGCCGCGCAGATGTGGGACATTTCCGTCGACGACGTGGCCTGGGAACAGGGCCATGCGGTCGCCAAGGGCGAGAAGCACGGCAACCTCGGAAAGCTGTCGCTGAAGGAGATCGCGGCCGAGTCGGGCAAAACTGGAGGGCCGATTGCCGGCCACAGCGAACTCGTCGCCGATGGCGCGGGCGTCTCCTTCGCCACCCATATCTGCGATATCGAGGTCGATCCCGAGACCGGCGCCACGAAGGTGCTGCGCTACACCGTCGTCCAGGACGCCGGCAAGGCGGTGCACCCGACCTATGTGGAGGGACAGTACCAGGGGGGCGCCGCGCAAGGCATCGGCTGGGCGCTCAACGAGGAGTATATCTACGGCAAGGACGGGCGGCTTCAGAATGCTGGCTTCCTCGACTACCGCATCCCGGTCTGCTCGGACCTGCCGATGATCGACACGCAGATCCTCGAGATCCCCAACCCCAACCACCCTTACGGGGTGCGCGGCGTCGGCGAGACATCGATCGTGCCGCCGCTGGCGGCGATCGCCAATGCGGTGTCGAACGCCGCGGGCGTGCGGATGACGCATATCCCGATGTCGCCGCCGCGCATCCTGGCGGCGATCGAGGCCGAACGGGCAGGCTGATGGTTGAAGTGACGCTCTGGGGATCGCTTGGCGCGGCCGCCGGAGGCAAGAACAAGGTCGACATCGAAGCAAAGGACATAAGGGAGCTGTTCAGGAAGCTGGCTGAACAGTATCCCGGCCTGGAGCCCTTGATCGATCGCGGCATTGCCGTCGCCATAGACGGGACGATCTATCGCGATACCTGGTCGAAGGAATTGCCAGAAGGTGCTGAAATTTTCCTGCTGCCGCGTCTTGCCGGAGGATGACTGGACAACCGTGTTGACCTGCCATGTAGGCTCGAGAAACCTCGGTTATTCACGAGAGTTCTTGGCCAGTTCAGCCGGCGAGTTCGGCTCCTTTTTGATGACTGCTTCTGGGCCGAAGCAGGATTGGCAGCTTTGAGGCTTGATTTCTTGGAAGCGGACCTTCAGCCTTCCGCGGGCCTCGACGTGGTCCGAACCTGAGCAGCCATAGCGCATTTGCGCAACTGGACGCGGTAGCGCCAAGATAGATGTGGCGGCCGACGGCATCCGCTGTGGTCTTGTCTCTGCCGCTACATCACGATGAAGCCGTTCGGTTAGGCATGCTCCCTGTGGCGCGACACCTTCTCGCGGTTTCCGCAAGTCCGCATGCTGCACCAGCGGCGTTTCCCGCCTCGCGACGTGTCCAGGAAAAGCCAGCCGCAGCGCGGACAGGAGCGCAGCCTTTCCCGCGACAGGGTGAAGAAGGCTTCCACCGACAGCACGGCCAGGAAGGCCGTGACGGCGGCCGGGTTCCGCCACTCGACCAAAGTGAGTTCCGGTCGCGCGTCGGTCGGTAAGATGGACCCGGCGGCAAGCCCGCTTGCCGCACCGGAAAACAGGAAGCTCAGCGCCTCCATCGCGGGGGGCCGGCCCGCGGCGATCGCCCCGAAGACCCGGGCCGACGCCTCCCGCACCGCGTGGACCCGTTCGATGAGCGGTTCGCCCGTTATGCTGGCGACCGCTTCTGCCTGGCGAGCATCTGCAAGCCCCGATGCCTTGAACCAGTTTCCGATGTCCCGGGCGGATTTAAGCAGTTCGTTATCCTGCTCGGGCACCCGCCGATTGAACACGGCGTTCGCCAGGTCGAGGGCGGGGTGCCCGCCAATGAAGTGCTCCTGCACCCATTGCGTATGTGCGTTCGCCACGGAACCTAACCTCGTCTGACCTGTTATCCGGTTACAAGCACTGTAACCGCTATAATATGGAAATCCGGTTTCGAGGCCAGGGCGATGTCACGTCCGGCACGAGAAGGAGGAATGAGAGATGCAAAACCATCACCACAAGACCCGCCACGAGACCATCGATGTCAAAGGCCTGGACATCTTCTACCGGCATGCCGGCGACCCGGCGAGGTCGGCGATCCTGCTGCTGCACGGCTATCCGACCTCGTCTTACATGTATCGCAACATCATCGAGCCATTGGCGGAAACCGCCTATGTCCTTGCGCCGGATCTGCCTGGTTTCGGCTACTCCTCCGCGCCATCCGCCGATGCCTACGACTACACGTTCGAGAACATTGCCGACACGATCGACGCGTTCCTCGCTGCGCTGGACCTCGAGGGATTCTTCCTGTTTATCCACGATTTCGGCACCCCGGTAGGCTATCACCTCGCAACACGCCGGCCGGACCGCATCCGTGGTCTGATCGTCCAGAACGGCAATGCGCATGAGGAGGGGCTGGGGCAGGGATGGGACGCCCCGAAGGCGTTCTTTGCCGACCCGACCGAGGAGAACAGGGCCAAGCTCCCCGACTGGATGAATTTCGAGACGACCCGATACCAGTATGTCGGAGAGCAGCCGGAGCGCCTGGCGTCTCTCTATCCTCCCGAGGGTTGGCATCTCGACTGGGAGCGTCTGTCGCGGCCCGGAATCATCGATATCCAGTTCAAGATCTTCTCCGATTACGGGTCGCACATTGCGCGTTTCCCGACCATCCGGGCCTACCACTCCGAGCATCAGCCGCCGTGCCTTCTGCTTTGGGGTAGGCACGATCCCTTCTTTGATATCAACGAGATCATGGCATACAACCGCACCCTTGATGCGCTGGAGATCCACGTCTTCGAAAGCGGACACCAGCTTTTGGAAACCCATCATAGAGAATGCGCGGCTCTTGTGAGCCGCTTCATGCTCGACGTGGACGCCGGCGTGTTTCGAGATTCCGCCAATTGACGGCGGCAGAGAACTCGGCGGGGTGCGTGAATGCTTTGGCGTGTCCGGATCGACAGTGAGAAGGGCGAATGTCCGCTCCTCCAGCACTTTCGACCAGCTCAGAAAATCGAGTCCGAGATTGTTCTGGCCGCGCCGAGCAGGATCGATCCTTCCGGCACGCCGTCATCGATCGGAATGGCCTTCCGGTTTGCTGGGGCATCCATCGGTTCACCGATACCGGAGGTAACGATCACCGGCGCCTTGCCGGGCACGCGGTCGTAGAGATCGATAATGTCCTGATTTATCAAGCGAACGCAGCCAGATGACACCGATTTACCTATGGAGTTCCACTCCGGCGAGCCGTGCAGGCGGTAAAGTGTGTCCTGGTTGCCCTGGAAGAGATACAGCGCACGCGCGCCTAGCGGGTTCGTGAGGCCGCCGGGCATGCCGCCATTGTCGGCGCTGTATTTTGCGAGCTCAGGCTGCCGGGCAATCATTTCGTCCGGCGGGGTCCATTTCGGCCATTTCTGCTTCCATTGGACGACGGCGTCGCCCGACCATTCGAAACCGGCACGACCCAGTCCGACGCCATAACGGATGGCTTGTCCGCCCGGACGCACGAGATAGAGGTGGTGGCCGGCCGTATCGACGACGATGGTGCCGGGCCGTTGGCCGGTCGGATCGGGAACGATCTGACGCAGAAATTGCTCGTCGATTTTCTCGAACGGTATGCCCGGGAGGTCGAGCCCACCGTCGCTGACCGGAGCGTACATTGTTGCATAGTCCAGGAGCGGTGGCTCGACATTGGCTGGCGGCGGAGGCTCAACCGGCTGCCCTCCCACCGTGGTGCAGGCGGAAACCGCAATCGAGGCGGCGCCGAGCGCAGCGGCGTTGAGAAAGCCGCGACGGCTCAGGCGATAGGATTCGATTTCGGTTGTGGACATGGTTGCCTTTTTTTAGGTCTCAAATCGAAACAAAACATGAATACGCCGATCGGTACGGCGCCAGCCCTACCAATGCCCCGGCGCGATAGGCGGTTCCGATTCTGGCCTGAGGGTGGACAAACAAAGGCAAAGCTGTGACGGCGCCGCCGCTGTTGCACCGAGGCAACAGGCCTACGGCGCCGCGTCCATTTGGACGCGTAAAGGACGCTGTGGCACTTTTACTTTGCCCACGATCCTTTCCAAAAATCGATTCCGACTTTGGGGTCATGCGCTAGCCTCCGGCCAACAGGCCTTCGAGCGAGGGCAGGATCAGGGCCGGCGGAAAGTCCCGGTATTCCTCGGGCTGGTTGGAGCGGTTGATCCAGACTGTCCGGAAGCCGAATTTGGTCGCGCCGGCGACGTCCCAGCGGTTGGATGACTGAAACGACACCGCGCCCGGATAGAGGCGCCAGCCTGTCGTGATCAAGTCGTAGACCGACGGATCGGTCTTGAAGCGCCTGACGGCATCGACGGAATAGATGTCGTCCAGAACCTGGTCGAGCGCGGCGGATTTGACCGCCGCTTCCAGCATTTCAGGCGAGCCGTTGGAGAGGATCGCCAGTCTCGCGCCCGATGCCTTGAGCGCCTTGAGCACGGCCGGCACCTCCGGATAGCAGTCGAGCCGCCAATAGGCGTCGAGCAGCTTGGCCCTGAGCCCCTTGTCTGCGGAGGGAACCTTACGCAAGGCGAAATCGAGCGCCTGCTCGGTGAGTTGCCAGAAATCGGCGTAGGCGCCCATCAGCGTCCTCACCCAGGAATATTCCAGCTGCTTGGCGCGCCAGATCTCCGAAAGCAGCTGGCCGTCTGGCCCGATCTGGTCGGCATGACGGCGTACGGCGGCATGCACGTCGAACAGCGTGCCGTAGGCGTCGAAAACGTAAGCCGCATGGTGCATGATGACAGTTTTGCGGCGAGGCAGGGCAAGGCGCAAGCACAGATTGCAGTTCACATAGCGCTGGCCTCAACAAATCTCAGCGATGCCCGTTGACGGCAGACGCCAAAGCATCTTCCATTGGCGACACAGGACAGCTCTGAAACGGAACCAAGCGATGACACTGGCGACTGCGGCGCAATCCGCGACATGGACCTTCGTGGACGGCGACTGGCACGAAGGCAACGTCGCCATTCTGGGGCCGCGCAGCCATGCCATGTGGCTCGGCACCAGCGTGTTCGACGGCGCCCGCTGGTTCGAGGGCGTCGCCCCCGACCTCGATCGCCACGCCGCGAGGGTGAACGCCTCGGCGATCGCGCTCGGCCTCAAACCATCCATGAGCACCGAAAAAATCGTCGGGCTAACCTGGGACGGGCTGAAGAAGTTCGATGGCAAGACGGCGGTCTACATAAGGCCGATGTACTGGGCCGAGCATGGTGGTTACATGGGCGTGCCGGCCGATCCGGCCTCGACCCGTTTCTGCCTTTGCCTCTACGAATCGCCGATGATCTCGCCAGCGGGCTTTTCGGTCACCGTCTCGCCGTTCCGGCGCCCGACCATCGAAACCATGCCGACCAATGCCAAGGCCGGTTGCCTCTATCCCAACAACGGCCGTGCCATCCTCGAAGCCAAGATGCGCGGCTTCGACAACGCCTTGGTGCTCGACATGTTGGGCAATGTCGCCGAGACCGGAACCTCGAACATTTTCCTGGTCAAGGACGGCCATGTCCTGACGCCGGCGCCGAATGGCACGTTCCTGTCCGGCATCACCCGCTCGCGGACGATGACGCTGCTTGGCGAGTACGGGTTCAAGACCATCGAGAAGACGCTGTCGGTGCGCGATTTCCTCGAAGCAGACGAGATATTCTCGACGGGAAACCATTCGAAAGTCGTGCCGGTCACCCGCATCGAGGACCGCAATCTACAACCCGGGCCTGTAGCCAAGAAGGCGCGCGAACTCTATTGGGATTGGGCGCATTCGACTTCGGCCGGCTGACTGGCTAAAAAGGGAACCGGCGCTTCATTCCGGAGTTGCTCCACATCAATCCAGACCTATGTTAGTCCGGTATCGACACCGGATTTTTTCCACGAGGAGTACGACCGATGGCTTTTGAACTGCCCGCCTTGCCCTATGACTACGAGGCCTTGCAGCCTTACATGTCGAAGGAGACGCTGGAGTACCATCACGACAAGCACCACAAGGCCTATGTTGACAACGGCAACAAGCTGGCTGCCGAAGCCGGCCTGGGCGATTTGTCGGTCGAAGACGTTGTAAAACAGTCCTTCGGCAAGAATGCCGGGCTCTTCAACAATGCCGCCCAGCACTACAACCACATCCACTTCTGGAAGTGGATGAAGAAGGGCGGCGGCGGCAACAAATTGCCGGGCGCGCTGCAAAAGGCGTTCGACAGCGACCTTGGCGGCTACGACAAATTCAAGGCGGACTTTATCGCCGCCGGAACCACCCAGTTTGGTTCGGGCTGGGCCTGGGTTTCGGTCAAGGACGGCAAGCTGGCAATCTCGAAGACCCCGAACGGCGAGAACCCGCTGGTCCATGGCGCGACGCCGATCCTGGGCGTCGATGTCTGGGAGCACTCCTATTACATCGACTATCGCAACGCCCGGCCGAAATATCTCGAAGCCTTCGTCGACAGTCTCATCAACTGGGACCATGTCCTTGAGCTCTACGAAAAGGCCTAGACCTGATCGATTTGCAGAAAAGCCCCGGAAAGCCGGGGCTTTTCTTTTGGCGCAAGCTCGGCCGCTTTTTCCAACACAGAACGACTGTCGCAAAAATTCACATAAGCGTGAGGCGAATTTCCGGAATTTTTAAGCCACCTTTGCCGTTATCGATCAGTTCCGACCTTCACCCGAACATTTTCACCATGGAGCCAGTTGAATGAGAAAGCTTATCCTCGCCATCTCGATGCTCGCCTTCGCCGGTTCGGCGGCGTTTGCCGATCCGATCCAGGACCGGCAGGCCCTGATGAAGGAACGTGGAAAGATCGCCGGCCAACTGTCGAAAGTTGTCAAGGGCGAGGCCCCCTACGACGCCGCCGCCGTGCTGACGGCGTTGCAGGCGCTGCAGGCCAACGCGGAGAAATTCCATGCAAACGTCGACACTTTTTTCCCGGCGGGCAGCGACACCGGCGACACCACGGCTGCTCCCAAGATCTGGGAAGATATGGCCGGCTTCAAGGAGGTTGAGGGCAAGTATCTCGCCAACGTCAAGGCTGCGGCGGCCGCCGCCCCTGCCGACGTCGATGCCTTGAAGGCGCAGTTCAATACCATTGGCGGTGATTGCGGCACCTGCCACCAGACCTACAGGATAAAGAAGGGCTGATAGCGGGCGATGCGCCTGCTGAAAAAACTCGTCGGCGCGACCCTTCTTCTAGGCGCCGCCGGCGCAGTTGCCGGCTGGTTCCTGTCGGCGCCGGTCAGGCTCGACGCTGAGACCCTGGCGCAGCTCGGCCCCGGCGATGCCGCCAGGGGCAAGCGTATTTTTTATGCCGGCGGCTGCACGTCCTGTCATGCGAAGCCAGGCTCGCAAGGCGATGCGCGCCTTCAACTGGCCGGCGGTCTCCAACTCAAGACGCCGTTCGGCACTTTCGCGCCGCCAAACATTTCGCAGGATGCCAAGGACGGTATAGGCGCCTGGTCGGTGGAAGACCTCGCCAACGCCATGCTGAAGGGTGTGTCGCCGGGCGGCGAACATTTTTACCCCGCGTTTCCCTATTCATCCTACGCGCGCATGAAGCCGACCGATATTGCCGATCTCCATGCCTTCATGAAGACGCTCCCCGCTGTCACCGGCAAGGCGCCGCCCAATGCGCTAGGATTCCCGTTCAACATCCGTCGCGGCATCGGGCTGTGGAAGCGTCTCTATTTGAGCGACCAGCCAGTGGTTTCCTTCCCCGATGGCACGCCGGATCCGGTGATGGCCGGCCGCTACCTGGTCGAAGGGCCGGGCCATTGTGGCGAGTGCCACACGCCGCGAGACTTTACCGGCGGCACCAGGAAGAGCGAGTGGCTAGCGGGTGCTGCGGCCGCCGAAGGCAGCGGCATCGTCCCGAACATCACTTCGGGCGAAGGCGGGCTCGGTGACTGGTCAGAGACCGATATCGCCTACTATCTCGAAACCGGCTTCACGCCGGATTTCGATTCCGTGGGCGGCGCCATGGTCGATGTGCAGAGAAACATGGCCGAACTGACGCCCGAGGACCGCGCGGCGATCGCAGCCTACTTGAAAGCCGTCCCGCCGCATCCCGACGGCTATCCGGCACGCAAGCAGCCTTCGAGCTAATGTTCGATTACGGGTGGCGATCGCCCAGGAAATCGAAGCCGGTTTCGAAGAAATGATTGTAGTCGCAGGTCAATTCCTCGCCGGCCGCGATGTCGCGCAACGCATATGTCTCCTCGGGCGAGGCGACGTCGCAATTCGGGTCATCGGCATGGTTCATGTAGCGCGCGTCGTCGGCTTCGAAGACGATGTAGTTGGGGTCGCGCCGGTCGGGATAGGAATAGCGATCGAGATAGGCTTTGATCGGCCCGGTTTCGCGCTCATAGGTCTCGACAGGGATGCGCCGGTCGTAATTGGGATCGAGCTTCCAAACCAGTGTGCCACGGGGAATGTGGTTCTTGGCAAAAACACCAATGCCTTGGATAGGCGATTTGTCGAGATAGACGTCGACGAGCAACATGGCAGACCCTTTGGAGTGACTGGGTGATTTTGGTTGGCGCGGCCGCGAAAAGCCGCGCATTGGGTAGCGCGCGGCCATCGCATTTGCGAGCAGAAAGTCAGTAGCGCATGACCCGGAATCGGAATCGAATTTCCGCTGAGGATCATGCGCAAGATCAAGCTCCTACAGCGCCCTTTGCGCGTCCAAAAGGGCGGCCGGCGCTGTGGTGGCCTTGCCCGCCACCTTCAGCGCAAAGGCATAGGTGAAGGCGATTTCCTCGAGCCGCGAAAACCGGCCGGATGCGCCGGCATGGCCGGAGTCCATGTTGATCTTGAACAGCACCGGATTGTCGCCGGTCTTGCGGTCGCGCAGCCGCGCTACCCATTTGGCCGGTTCCCAGTAGGTGACACGCGGGTCGGTGAGGCCGGCAAGCGCCAGGATCGGCGGATAGTCGAGCGCGGCGACATTGTCGTAGGGCGAGTAGGCTGCGATCGTCCGGTAGTCTTCCTCCGAGACGATCGGGTTGCCCCATTCGGGCCATTCCGGTGGCGTCAGCGGCAAGGTCGCGTCGAGCATCGTGGTCAGCACGTCGACGAACGGAACCTCGGCGACGATGCCGCCAAAACATTCCGGCGCCATGTTGGCGATCGCACCCATCAGCATGCCGCCGGCCGAGCCGCCCTGGGCGACAATGCGGTCATGGGCCGTGTAGCGCTCGGCGACGAGGTGGTGTGCGACTGCGACGAAATCGGTGAACGTGTTCATCTTGTGCGCCCGCTTGCCGTCGTCGTACCAGCCGTAACCCTTTTCCTTGCCGCCGCGGACATGGGCAATTGCGTAGACGAAGCCGCGATCGACCAGTGAAAGGCAGTTGGTGTTGAACGCCGCCGGCACCGTGATGCCGTAGGATCCGTAGCCGTAGAGCAAGCAAGGCGCTGATCCGTCGAGCGGTGTTTCGCGGTGATGGATGAGCGAGACCGGCACCAGTTCGCCGTCGGCGGCGGGCGCCATCAGCCGCCGCGTCACATAATGGTCCGGGTCGTGACCGGACGGAACTTCCTGGGTCTTCAGCAGCACACGTTCGCGGGTGCGCATGTTGTAGTCGAAGACCTGCGCCGGCGTCGTCATCGACGAGTAGGAAAAGCGCATGATCTCGGTGTCGTATTCATAGGATCCCGACAGGCCGAGCGAGAAGGCTTCCTCGTCGAAAGAGATGAGGTGTTCCTCGCCGCTTTTGCGATCGTGCACGACGATGCGCGGAAGGCCTTCCTTGCGTTCAAGCCTGACCATATGGTCCTTGAAGCCGATCACTGAGAGGATCAGCCGGCCCGCCTCGTGCGGCACCAGTTCCTGCCAGTTAGCAAGCACCGGGTCGTTCGCCGGCGCCGTCATGATCTTGAAATCCTTGGCGCCGTCGGCGTTGGTGAGAATGAAGAAGATGTCGCCGCCTTCTTCGAGGTCGTATTGCAGGCCGGTCTCGCGCGGCGAAACCAGCTTCGGTTCGGCGAACGGCTCGCTGGCGCTCATCAGTCGGTACTCCGACGTCTCGTGATCGTTGATGCCGATCATGATCCACTCGTTGGAGCGCGTGCCGCCGACATTCATGAAGAAGCCTGGATCGGTTTCCTCATAGATCAGCCGGTCGTTCTCATGACTGTCGCCAAGGGTATGGAACAGCACCTTGGAAGGACGGTGGTTGGGATCGAGACGGGTATAGAAAAATCCGTCGTTGCCTGCGTCCCACACGCCGCCGCCACCTGTGTCCGGGATCCTATCCGGCAACTCTTCGCCGCTGGCGAGATCGCGCACGCGAAGCGTGAAGAATTCAGAGCCCTTGTCGTCGAACGCCCACAGGAGCTTGCCGTGATCGGCCGAATGGTCGACGCCGCCGAGGCGGAAATAGGCCTTGCCCTCGGCCTCGAGGTCGCCGTCGAGCAGGATCTGCTCGTCGCCGCCATCGCGCGGTGTTCGGAAATAACGCGGCTGCTCGCCGCCAAGCTTGAAAGATGACCCGTAGGCGTATGGCCCATCCTTCATCGGCACCGAAGAATCGTCTTCCTTGATGCGGCCCTTCATCTCCTTGAAAAGCTGCGTCCGCAACTGGGCGGTGTCGGCCATCAACGCTGCCTGATAGACGTTCTCGGCGTCGAGATGGGCGCGGATTTGGCCGTCGAGCAGGGACGGGTCCCTGAACATCTCTTGCCAATTGTCGGCTCTCAGCCAGGCATAGTCGTCCGTCCGGTTTACTCCATGATGTATATCGAAGACCGGTCGCTTCTCTGGTTGTGGCGGGCTGACAGTCGGAAATGCTGGGGTTCTGGTCATTGCGTCTCGCTGTGGAAGTTACTTGAATGGAGAATGAACACGCCGATCAGCGCAGGTTCAAGAGCCGGAATATATGTTTTGCGCCGAGCTCCAGAAGATGAGCCGGAGGAGAGAGAAAAAATGAAATTCCGTTTTCACGCTGCCGCGGCTTTCGCCGTCGCCTCGACTGTTTTGGCCTTTACCGGCCAATCTCATGCAACCGTGTTCGCAGCTTGGCAAGTGACCAACGTTCCGTTTGGCGACACACTCAACGTGCGCAAATATCCGGCCGGGTCATCGCAGAAGCAGGCCGCCTATCCCAACGGTGCCGTATTGCAGATGACCGGCAAATGCACCGGCGGCATAAACCTGCTCGACATCGCCAATCAGCCGGCCTCGCAGCAGGTGGAAAAAGTCCGCTATCGCTGGTGCGAAGTCTGGCACGATCCGGCCCAAAGCGGCAATTTCGTCACCGGCTGGGTCTATGGAAAGTACATCACGCCACAATGAAGGCCCGGTGCCGGTCCGCAGCGCCGATTTCCGGCTTGCTCGCAGACAGCAGGGATAAATCGCAACCTATGGTTTCGTAGACTCTGAAAACAACCAAATAGCTTACGCTACAACCAAGCATAGCCAAGCATTCAGATATTTTTACTGTCCATCACGGATGTAACGGCAGCTTGACGCTGCGTCAGCCGCCACTGGTCTGACCAGAAAATATCGCAAAGTTACAGAGTGCACGAAAGATTGAAGCTGATCGTGGAATATTTTATTAACATCGATGAATATAGCACAAGAAGCGAATTGACTTACTTGGTGCACTGGCTCATTAGAATGCTGCGACGCGAATCGCAGAGGCTCTTTCCTGCAAAAATTTCGCGCGGTGCCCGACCTGCCAAAAATAGGGCGCGGATAGAAACAACTCTCGTTGGGGCCATGAAGCCATGGATATTATCGAAACACCTTCCAGAAATAGTGATGCGCTGATCGAATTGACGGCCGATGTCGTAGCCGCCTATGTCAGCAACAATCCGGTGCCGGTCGGCGAGCTGCCGAGCCTTATCGCCGATGTCCATGCCGCCCTCGGGCGCGTGGGCGGGGCCAGTGAACAGCCTCCTGCCGACAAGCAGAAGCCGGCAGTAAACCCGAAGCGCTCCGTCCATGACGACTACATCGTCTGTCTTGAAGACGGCAAGAAGTTCAAGTCGCTGAAGCGCCATTTGATGACCCACTACGGTCTGACGCCCGACGAGTATCGTGAAAAATGGGGCCTGGACGCAAGCTATCCGATGGTTGCTCCCAACTATGCTGCCGCCCGCTCACAGCTTGCCAAGAAGATGGGTCTCGGCCGCAAGCGCAAGGGGCGCTGATACCGGCTGTCTTTCCCAACCTGGGTTAGACGATCAACGGCGCCTTCGGGCGCCGTTTTGCTTTTGGGGCATTGCTGGAGCAATCGATAGGCGTTGCGCCATATGCGAGGGCTCGCCATCATGCAGGCCAATCCCGCTGTGGCCTAATCAGGCGGTCTGCCTCAAGGCCGCCTCGGCGTCGCGCTTGATGCGCTTGACCATAGAACGAAGACCATTGGCGCGTTGCGGCGACAGGTGCTCGTCGAGGCCGAGTGCCTTCAGCGTGGCTTCCGCGTCGGTTTTCTGGATCTCGCTGGCGGGTCGTCTCGAAAACAGCGCCAGCATGATAGCGACGAGGCCGCGCACGATATGGGCGTCCGAATCACCGGCGAAGGTGACGACTGGGTCGGGCCCCGGTCCATATTCAGTGGTCAGCCAGACCTGGCTGACGCAGCCAGGCACCTTGTTGGCGGGGTTGCGTTCCTCATCGGGAAACGGCGGCAGGGCCTCGCCCAGCTCGATCACATAGCGATAGCGGTCTTCCCACTCGTCAAGCAGGGAGAAGTCGTCGCGGATCGTTTGGATCGTCGTGGTCATCACCCCGGATATAGTCATCCGGCGACGCCGCGTCACGGAAAAAGAGGAAAAACACCATAGGCGTCGAGAGGGCGGAGGGCCTGCGATGCAGCGACAGATGCGCTGACAAAATGTCTCAGTTCTTCGCCGGCAGGTCGACTTTTGCGGGCAAGACGATGTCTTCGGGCACGCTGCCGGTCGTCGTCGCAGTGTCGGGTTCGGCGGTCTTGTCGTCCAACATGGCGGCCGCGATCTTGGCGGTCTCCTTGGCTCGGGCGGTGATCGTGTGCATTGCGGACTTGCCGGTCTCGCAGACGTCGGGCTTGCGCTCGCATATGCCGGCAATGTCGCCGACCGCTTCACGCGCCGCAAACAAGGCCTGGATCGGCCCGACGCTTTGGTGGCCTGTCTCGTCGGAGCCGACATTCAGCGGCAGCGCCAGAAGCACCAGCGAAAACCAGAAAGCCATTCTTATCAGAAAGCCCATCTGTATGCCTCTCATCCGTGATCGGATCATGCATTCGTGCGGCATGACCTCTTTGGATACGATAGTGGCATAGACGCGCAAAGGACGGCTTGCCTGGTCAGCGAAAATTTTCCTCAAATTTTAGGCAAATTCGAAACGAAGCATTTTGCAATGCGTTTGCCTCAAATCCAGATGATTTTCTTCACTTGGGGTTAACCATCCATCTGGCTGTTTTCTATAGGTATTTCCCAGAAGTGCGGCGTGCCGGTGGCGACTGTCAGAGGCAGAAGGACGATCCGCCCGAATAACGCTCCATTTACTATGGCTGCAATTGCCCAGGTTTTGCCGCGCCGGTCTCCCAATATTTGCCTCAGGCCGGGCATTGGTCGGTCCCGCCTTATCCATTCCTTAAACGCTGGATGCGAGTTTCAGAGCAACAAAAGCAACCTGCGAAGCAGGGCTGTTCACGACCGGGTGCGAGTGCGTTGAGTTGAGTTCGATCGGGGCCAGATACGTTGAGTTGCCCGGCGCGATGGCAGCCGGTTGCGAACGTATGGTTCATCCGTCCATCCTCGGACAGAACGATCGCCGGTGCCAGCGCCGGTTTATCGGTGTCATGCTGGCCGCTCCGTTCTTCGCCGCAGGTGCAGCAGTCACGCTGGTCACCTCGGGCATGGGCGCGGCCCTGACCATGGCTGCGATCTTTGCGGCTTTCGGCCTTTGCTGGTTTGCCGCCTTGCTGGTGGCAGCATCGGGTAAGATGGCGTTCGCCAGCCAGGTCGCCCTGGCGATGGGCAGTCTTGCCCTTGCCGGCGTCATTGCCGCGGCGGGCGGTCTGGCCTCTCCAGTTGCCATGCTTGTCGTGGCGCTCCCGTTCGAAGCCTGGTGGATTGGCGCGTCTCGTCGCGCTGCATTGTGGGGTGCGGTATCCGCATTTGTCGCTATCGTGCTGCAGGCTTTTGCCGGTTCCGTCTTCCCGTTCGGCGCGGCAGAAATCGCTGCGTGGCATTGGTTGCTGCCGCTGGCCTGGGCGCTCACCCTCGTTCCCCGCGTCGCGAGACTTGGCAGCCCGGCCGGCGCGCAGCTTGATCCGGCGACCGACGAACGGCTCGAGAACGTCATCGACGCCGTTGTCCTGCGGGTCGGCAGGCATGGCGAGGTTCTGGATGCGTCGGCAAAAGCGCGCACGATCCTGAAACTGCAGCCGGAGCTGCTGTTCGGTACTGGCCTGTTCGATCGTATCCATCTGTCCGATCGCGTCGCATACCTCAGCGCGCTGGCCGACATGCGCGATGGCGCGTCGACGCGCCGGCTCGATTTTCGCGTCCGGCTGCCGCAAAACGGCCACGGCCCAACGGCGGACAATTACCGGCCGTTTTCCCTTGAGCTGACGCGGGCGAAGGAGCAGCAGGACGTCTTCACGCTCGTCTTGCGCGAAAACGACGAAGTCGCCGGATTGCGCGAAGAGCTTGCCGCTGCGAACGAGGCGGCCGCGTCTGCCGAAGTGGCGAAGGGACGGTTTCTGGCGGTCGTCAGCCACGAGCTTCGCACGCCGTTGAACGCCATCATCGGTTTCTCCGACATGCTGCTGCATGAGATGTTCGGCACGTTCAAGGATCCGCGCCAGAAGGAATATGTCGGCTTGGTCAAGGAGTCCGGCCAGCATTTGCTTGCCGTCGTCACCTCGATACTCGACGTGTCGAGGATCGAATCGGGCGCCTACGCGGCCGAGCCGGAACCGTTCCGTTTCGTGGAAGCGGTCGAAATGTGCCAGTCCATGATGCGGCAGCAGGCCGAGGCAAAAAACATCGATCTGCAGGCTCAGATCGCACCGGATGCCGGCGAGATAAACGCTGATCGCCGTGCCGTGCAGCAGATACTCATCAATCTCGTCTCCAACGCCATCAAGTTCACGCCCGATGGCGGCGATGTCATCGTCGGCGCCAAGCGGATCGGCTCGCGACTGCATTTCTGGATCAGGGACACCGGCATCGGCATCGCCGAGGAAGACTTTGCCAATCTCGGCAAGCCGTTCATGCAGATCCAGAACGACTATACGCGCCGCTTCGAGGGAACCGGGCTCGGCCTGTCGCTGGTGAAGGGCCTGGTGGCGCTGCACGAGGGCACGATGTCGATCGAAAGCATGCCGGGCGAGGGCACCACAGTAACGATCAGCTTGCCGGTGAACGGACCGAAGGGACGTTCGACCGACAAGCCCGGCGTGCTGCCGATGCCTGCGGCCAAGGCGGAGACAAAAGGGGACAGGCATGGCTCGCTCCGCAAAACAGCCTAAGGCGGTCAAGCGCCGCGGCAATGCCTTCCAGGGTGGCGCGGTCGCCGTTGGCAGCCTGATCTCGCGCAATCCGATTCTGGTCGGCGGTTCGACCGCCTTCTTGGTGACGCTGTTTTACGTCTCGGCGAATGCCCTGTGGTATCAGCCTTTTCCTCATGCCGGCGCGTTCTTCGCGACCAGGAGCATTGAGGGCTTTCCTCGCGCAGACGCCGACGAGCCAGAGACCACCATCAACATCGTGCGGCCGGGCTCGGCCCCCGCGCCGATCAAGAGCGATCCGGTCGTCGAGCAGGTCCAGGGCATCTTGAAGGATCTCGATTTCTATTCCGGCACCGTCGACGGCATTTCCGGCCCCAACACGCGCAACGCCATACAGGCCTATCAGCAGAAGGTCGGGCTCAACGCTTCCGGCGAGATCGACAGTGTGCTGCTCGATCAACTAGGCGCCACGCCAACCGCCTCGACGGTCGTGCCGCATCCGGCGCCCCGCCCGGACGACATGGCCGCGATTCCCGTTTCCGCTTCGGCGCCGGCGGATGCGTCGGCGCAGGCACCTGACGCCCGCATTATCAAGATTCAGGCCGGTTTGAAGGCATTTGGCAATGACGACATGCAGCTCGATGGCGTGGTCGGGGCACGCACCAAGGCAGCGATCAAGGAGTTCCAGTCACTGTTCGGGCTACCGGAGACTGGCGAGCCCGACGAGGTCGTCTACGTCAAGATGCGCGAGATCGGCCTGACCAACTGACAGTCGACGCCTGACGGTCGAGGCGTTCGCCAACCGGATGGGCAAAAACCGATTTCGGTTTTCGGACCTTTGCTCTAAGTACCGTGCGATGTCGTCCAGAATCCTGCCATGCGCGTAACCACCGATCTGTGGGTGTCTGCCCTGTTGCGCCGGGTTTTCAGCGCCGGGGGCTTCGCCGCTGTGGTTAAGCGCGGCGCGACCGAGGCCGGCGCGGTCTTCGTGCTGGCACGTGGCCGCCTGGGCGAAGTTGCCTTGTTTGGACCGGCGCCGCAGACGAGCTACGATTCGGCCAAACCCGACGACCGATTCTTCAGTTTGCTCGGCGCCGGCGACGATGCCGCCGTCATTGACGCACGACTGGAAAGGGAGAAAAATTCGATCCCGACATCTGGGTGGTCGAGATCGAGGCCGGCGCTGTTCACGTCGAGGAGCTTATTTCCGTCAAGTCGCTCTAACGATATGCATGAAAGACAAAGGCTTAAAGCGTTCGCTCGAATCTCTTCAGATGCGCCGCGCCTTGATGTATGTCGCCCAAAAGTGCGCAGCGGTTTTGGGATAACGACATGCATAAAAACAAAAAACTTGAGGCGCGTCGCATGAATCCCTTCAGACGCGACGCGCCTTAAGGCTGATGGCAGCATTGTCGCTGTCCGCCTTGCGGATGTCGGCGTTTGTCGCGACGGGTCCGGTACTGCGAATGGTCTTCGACAGTGTGTCGACCTTCCGGCCGCGAACCCTGTCCAGCGCTGCGTCGCGATGCAGCAGGCGGTACCGGTCGAGGAAAGTGCGGATGGCCTGCGGATGCGGAAACTCTGTGGGGTAGACGGCGACGGTGATCAGGAACGCCCTGTCTTCGCCGAGATCGAGCGCGCGCAGGGCGGCCAGCAACGACGTGTAATTCTGGTTCGCGGTGAGCGACCGCGCCGTTGAAAAATCGATTTCGAGCGCGTCGGCCAGTGCTGTCTGGAAGAATGCGGCGTTCCCGGTTAGCGCCGTCTCGCGCAGTTTGACATAGGTTTCTGAGCCGGTGAACGGATTGATGGTTGCGCCGCTCTCCACGTCGGCACGCATCATTGACCGCAGCCGGCGCCGCGCATTTTCGGCGGCGGCGCCAGGCTCCTGCTGCCTGTCGGGATCGGACGCGACGACTTCGGCGCTTTCGGACGCCGTCCTGGCGATCGCCTCGGGCTGCCGCACGCTCACCAGCGTCGGCTTTTCAAGCGCCTTGATCAGGTGGGCGATGGTCGGGTTCAGGTCCTTGCGGCGCGCAATGGCGCGCGCATGCGGCAGGCCGTGCCGCCCGATCAGCGCGATGAGATCGATGTTGCTGAGCGCGCGCGAGCGGATGAGCAGCGGGGCGGCGATGTCGACCGGCTCCTCGCAAAGCCGCCGGACCAGCGCCGTGGGCGCATATTTGCACTCGGAAAGGGCGGCAGCGACGTAGCGGCGCGATTCGACCGACACATTGGCGAAAAGTGGAAGCGTCAGATCCTCAAGTTGCGCGATCTCCCGGCGCGAAGGGCGGGTGAGCGAGCAGAACGCCGACACCGCGGCGCGGAACAGCCTTTCAGCCTTTCCCGATTCAGCTCGTATAGCGATTTGCCTGAAATCCGAAGCTGACACGAAGGATACGCCTGACACTCGACACAATCTGGACCATGCGCGACCGGGACTGTGTCGGTTTCGCATTTGCTTCGAGTCAGGACGTCCTGACCCCTAGACAAACATCAAATTAGCGGCGATCCGTTAGCGTTCCGTTAACCTACTGCCGGCCTTAATCAGATTGGAGGCGTTGCGTTGTGCTCCGGGGCAACCGAGAGGAATGCACGAACCATGGGCATGGTACTGTCTTTCGTGCCGCGAACGGCGGCAACCAATCGAGCAGAACGAAACGCTGGTAGGCCGGCGGCGGTGATCATTTTCCCCGGCGTCCGTTATGAGCAACGGCCACTGACGGGCGAGACCCGGACAGGCGCCGGTCTGGACAAGCCGGGCTCGTCAGGGACGCTGCCTGTTCCGCACCACTGAGTTTCGGGATCCCTTTAGAAATCCTGCAGCTCGCAGGAGCTCTGCTCGAGAAACCGTGACACGACCGGCTTCCAGCTGTCGTCGGGCACGAAGGAACGGATGACGAACATGCCTTCGTCGATGGGCGCCTCGACGAAGATTGCCCCTTGCAATTCCTCGGGAAGATTCTTGCGGATCTCGATCATCTGCGCCGGCGTCAGCACGATACTGTCCAGCACTCTGCCGGTCGCGCTGTGGTCGTTGAAGGAATAGATGTTGTGGCCGCCACGGTCATAGACCGATACGGACCAGAATGGGACGTTTCCGGGTGCCTTGATCCGCACCATCCCTTCGGACAGATCGAACCGGCAAGCCGCCGCATAAAACAGCGGATCGACGGATTTTACCACCGGCGTGCCGCCGGCCTCTGCGTCCAGCCTGGTCATCCTATAGAGGTCCGACGCCATGGCCAGACGCGACCAGGCGTCACGTTCGGAAAATTCCGGGACGAGCAGCAGCACGATGATATGCACGACACCGGCGCCAAGCAGGCCGAGCAAGATCGCGTGCAGCAGCCTACGCATTGCAGCCGACCTTCAGGATCTGCGGTAGCGTGATATCCGAAAGACCCGTGCTGCTGGCGATCGGCGTATCGTAGAATGTCAGCACGAAATACATCCGACCGGAGCCGTCGGAAAGCAGCCAGTTGCCGGGCGCGGGGCGGTGGCCGACGGAAATCACCACCGAATTGTCGGGCTGGCGCAGCACCTGGTAGGATTGAAGTGCCGCAAGCCTCGGCTTGTCGGTCTCGATCACGCCGAGCGACTGATCGGTGGCATAGAGGGTCCAGAACCGGGCCGTGGGAAATCCGCCTTCGATTTCATAGGCGCATTGACGTTTCAATTGCTCGCCGCCGGAATCGCGTTCGGCGACAAAAGACAGGCCCTCTGCCTGCCCGAGCGCCAGCACACCCTCGCGCGCCACACGGGCTTTCGAATAGGGGTCCGCCGCCTGCGTTCCGATATCGGGAAACGCCGTCCATGGGCCGATCCGGATCGCGCCGATGCCATCCTGCGTCTTGAGAGCGTACCAGACACTGCCGCCGCCGCCGCCGATGGTTATGGCAAGCGCGAGGAGCGTCAGGAATGCGTTTTTGAGCATGAGGAGCCGCGGGAAAGAGGAGTGCCGCTCGGGGATATCGCGGGGCAGGGGGCCATGGCAAGCGGACCTCTGTGGAATTGCCGGCGCGAGCATGATCGGTCGTGTGCGGGCGTCAAAGCGCCGACAGGGTCTCCGGCGTCGCAGGTGCCTTGAGAACGGGCGCCGACTGGAACAGCCTCGTGATGTCCTTGAGCGCCCGCGTGGTTTGGCTGGACAGCACCGGCGGGCGCTCGGCGGCGGCGTCCGCCGCTGCCTGCTCGGCGTTCTTCTTTTCCGCGTCCTCGGCCTTGGCGGCAATTTTTTCGTCGACGAAGGGATGATCGAGACCGGGGATCGGCTTGAGATCGATATTCTGGTGCGCATAGACCATAAGCCGCTGCCACACCATCGCCGGCAGCGAGCCGCCGGTCATGTTGTTGGTTGGGGTGAAGTCGTCATTGCCGAGCCACACGGCAGCCGTGTAGTTGCCGGTGAAGCCGACATACCAGGCATCACGATAAGATTGCGTGGTGCCGGTCTTGCCGGCCGAAACGATGTTGGGAAGGGCAGCGCGCCGCGCCGTGCCCATCACCGGCACCGCCGCCAGCATGGTGTTCATATATTTCAGCGCCTGTTCCGACAGCACACGATGCGGCGGCGGCGCATCCTTGGCGAAATCGTAAACCATCTCGCCGGTATGGGTGACGAGCTGGGTGATGCCATGCCGGGAGCCGACAAAGCCGTTCTGGGCGAAGACGCTATAGCCTGTCGCTTGGTCCATCACGGTCATGCCCGAAGTGCCGAGCACCATCGTCTTGTGCGATTCGAGCGGCGATTCGACGCCCATGGCTTCCGCCATCGCCTTGATCGGCTTGATGCCGAGATAATCCTTGGCCAGCCGCACCGGCACGGTGTTGATCGATTTGGCCATCGCCGTGATCAGCGTGACCTTGCCGGCCGACCCGCCATTGTAATTGTGAGGCGACCAACTGCCCCAGGAGATCGGCCCGCCGGAAACGACGGAGTCCGGAGTGAAGCCGTGCTCCATCGCCGTTGCATAGATATAGGGTTTGAACGATGAGCCGCTCTGGCGCAGCGCCTTGGTGGCGCGGTTGAACTGGCTGGCACCGTAGTCGCGGCCGCCGACGATCGCCCTGACTGCGCCATTGGTTTCGATGACGACCATGGCGCCTTCGGTGACGTTGTATTCCTTGCCGAACTGGCGGAGATGAAACTCCATCGATTCTTCCGCCGCCTTCTGGATGTTGGCGTCGAAAGTGGTGTGAGCGACCAGCGAATGCTGGCCGGACTTCGCCGCGATCTTCTTGACCTCTTCGAATGCCCAGTCGAGGTAGTAATCCGGGCTTTTCTGCTCGCCGCGGTCGACGATCTCGGCCGGATGCAGCCGCGCCTGCAGCACCTGACCCTCGCTCATGAAGCCGGCCTCGACGAGATTGGACAGCACCACATTGGCCCGCGCCCTGGCAGCAGGCAGGTTGATGTGCGGCGCGTATTTGGTCGGTGCTTTGAACAGGCCGGCCAGCATCGCTGCTTCGGCGAGGTTCAGATCCTTGACGCTTTTTCCGAAATAGAAATCAGCGGCCGCTTCGATGCCGAAGGTGCCGCCGCCCATATAGACGCGATCGAGATAGAGCTGCAGGATCTCCTTCTTCGACAGATTGGCCTCGAGCCACAGCGACAGGAAGGCTTCCTTGATCTTGCGTTCCAATGTCCGTTCATTGGTCAGGAACAGGTTCTTGGCCAGCTGCTGGGTGATGCTCGAGCCCCCTTGCACCACGGAATTCGCCCGCACATTTGCGAAGATCGCGCGCGAAAGGCCGAGCGCATCGATGCCGTAGTGATCGAAGAAACGCCGATCCTCGGTGGCCAGCACCGCCTTGATGACCTGGTCGGGCATCTCGTCGACCGGCACCGAATCGCGCTGGATGATGCCGCGCTGGCCGATCTCGTTACCGTAGCGATCGAGGAAGGTGACGGCGAAATCACCCTGGGCCCGCCAGTCGCCGGCGGTCTCCTGGAAGGCTGGCAGCGCAAGCGCCAGCATGACGACGATGCCGCCGGCGCCGAGCGTGAAACCCTCGCTCAACAGTTCGATGATGCCGCGGCGCCAGCCGGAGACGCGGAAGCGCCGGAAAAAAATGGTGGCCGCTTCCCAGAACCGGCGCGCCTTGAAGCCGATCTCGTAGAGCGAGGAATCGAACCACGCATCCGCAGCCAGCAGTCTTGCGGCAATCGGACCTCTTCTCTTGCGTGGTTTCAAAGGACTGGCCATTCCAGGATCCGGCTGCGGCTACGCCTCCCAGTGAGAAACTGCACGGGGGCAATTTCAGGGCGACGCGCCTACCAAGACTATTCGTCCATTTTGGCCCCGCTCACAAGGGCGAGGGAGATTTGCGCGGTACAGTTTGTTGATAGGGGGTAGGGCCTGCGGCCCACCTCCAACGCCCCGCAGGCGCGGACCCGCGTTCAACATTACCGCGCCGCGATAAAGCGCATGAAATGCGCCACGTCGGCGTCGCTTGGCTCCTGGCCGGTGAAACTGCGAAGATAAGCGGCGAGATGACTGACCCTCGCCTCGACTGGCTCCTTGAGGTCGAGCACATAATAACCGATCTGCATGTAGTAGAGCACTCGGGCGCGGATGAAGGCATCCTCTTCATCATAGCCATGCCGGCGATACATGTCGCGGATCGCGCCCAGGCGGTCATTGTCGGCCTGGTCGATTGCCCGGCGAACGTCATCGGAGCGACGCGCCCATTCCCGGATGGCGAAGTCGAGCCTAGGATCGAACAGGCGCTCGTCCGCCCAGCATTCGAACACGTTCATGACGCCCATGATGATGCTTTCGGCCGGCCGCTGCGCGCGTTCGACGATCGCCTTGGTGTTGGTATCCCGCCAATGGGCAAGCAACTGGTCGAGCAGATCCTGACGGCTATCGAAATACCAGTAGAAGCTTGAGCGCGAAACGCCGAGCTTCTGGCCGAGCGGCAGCACGCGCACGCTTTCGATGCCGTCTGAAATCAATGTCTGGAGCGCAAGACTGATCCAGTCCCAGCGCGTCACCTTGATGTTGCCGGGCGCCGGCTCGTCCCGCGGAGCAATCATGATCATGGCCGCACAATATGCATGGGGGAGAGCTGCATACAACCATACTAGACACATATGTACAGTGCAAGTATCCTGCCGCCTCTAACGAACGGCCGGCGCGCGTCATCGCGGCCTCTCCTACGATCCCCAGGGCAAGGCAATACGGCAATGAGGAGTATCTGCCATGGTCGATGACGCCGCACGCAACCTCAGGCGCGAACGCAGGCGCGGACGAACCGGCGAGGCTGGCAGCGAGAGCAGCCGCCGGCCGGACTATCGTTCGCTGAAGAACCCGTTCCTGCCGCAGCCTGTCTTTTCGGCCGACCACGTCGCCGCGATCCACGACACGGCGCTGCGCGTGCTCGAGGAACTCGGTGTCAAGGTGCTGTTGCCGGAAGCGCGTCTCATTCTTGCCCGTGCCGGCGCTTTGGTCGACGAGGACAGTCAGATGGTGCGCCTCGGCCGCGACATCGTCGCGGCGGCGCTGGCCCCGGCGCCGAAATCGATCCGGGCGCACGCCGGCGACCGTGTCCGAGACCTGATACTCGAGCTCGGCTCGATGACGTTCCTGGCGGGATCCGGCGCGCCGAACGTCACCGATCTAGAGCGCGGCCGGCGGCCGGGGACGCTTGCCGCTTTCGAGGATCTCATTCGGCTGGTGCAGCATTTCGACGTCCTGCACATGCTGGGGCCTTGCATCGAGCCGCAGGACATCGACAACCGTTTGCGCCATTATGCCGTCAACCGGGCTCAGCTGACGCTGTCCGACAAGTTCCCGTTCATTTTCGCGCGCGGCACGCCGCAGGTCGAGGACGGGTTCGAGATGCTGCGGCTGGCGCGCGGCCTGTCCGAGGACGAATTCCGTTCGGGGGCCTATTGCTACACCGTCATCAACCCCAATTCGCCGCGTCAGCTCGACATTCCGATGGCGCAAGGCATCATCGACTTTGCCAAGGCGGGGCAGGTGTTGATCATCACGCCCTTCTGCCTGGCCGGCGCCATGGCGCCGATCACGGTGGCCGGCGCGCTGACGCTGCAGCATGCCGAAGCGCTGGCCGGGCTGACGCTGGCCCAGATCGTGCGGCCAGGCGCGCCGGTCGTCTATGGTTCCTTCTCGTCCAACGTCGACATGAAATCCGGGGCGCCGGCCTTCGGCACACCGGAGCACATCAAGGCGACGCTCGGCGCCGGTCAGCTTGCGCGCTTCACCGGCCTTCCCTGGCGGTCCGGTGGCGGCAGCGCCGCCAACATTTCGGACGCGCAGGCAGCCCACGAAACCCAGTTCGCGCTGTGGGGCTCGGTGCTTGCTGGCGCCACGGTCTGCATCCATGCCGCGGGCTGGCTCGAAGGCGGGCTGAGCGTCTCCTTCGAGAAGCTGATCACCGATATCGAGGCGCTGCAGACGGTCGCGGAACTCTGCGCGGCGACGCCAGGCGACGAAGATGCGATCGGCTTCGAGGCCATCGCGGAAGTGCAGCCGGGCGGACATTTCTTCTCGGCCGGACACACAATGGCGCGCTACCGCACCGCATTCTACGAGCCGCTGGTGGCCGACTGGTCGAATTTCGGCAACTGGACGCAGGCCGGGTCAAGAACCGCCACGGAGCGCGCCACCGGCATCTGGAAACGACTGTTGGCCGACTTCCGGCCACCGCCCTCGGCCGCTGTCACATCAGACGTCCTCGACGAATTCATAGCGCGGCGCACCGAAGAGGGCGGTGCGGCACCGGTTTCGTGAGGTGGCGGCACGCGGGCGTCACATAGGGCGTTTGTCGCCGGTCTTTTGCGGGTCGCGGCGTATCGTGCCGGTGTCAGCTTTCCTATGCTTATCGGCAAGTCTACGAATGCGATCGAAGCGACTTTCCTCAACCGCTTTGATTGTCGCGACGGCATTTGGCTTCGGGACGAACGCAATCATGGATCGATCTCCTTGCCGGCGGGCCGCGCGCCGGGGAGATGCCCCGGCGGTTTTCTTTCAGGCTCTCGTGTAGAGCTCGTTTCTCTCGGAGAGGTCGATGATATCAGGCGGCGAGAGCGACCGCACAGCTTTGCGCACCCAGCCTGTCGGGCGAGGTTTTCCCGGGCATGGTCGCCCAGCCGCCCGTCTCGATGAACTGCCGCTTCTTGTAACTGTCGGTTATGGCCTTGAACTCTACAAGTTTGGCGGCGGCATCGGGTGCCGTATTGAAGCGATCGACGCAGACCGCCGAGGCCAGCTCGCCGCGCGCCACGTCGCCGGCGGTTGTCGCCAGCGCGCGTGAGGTGCCACCGGTCACCCAGCCGCCCCAGTTGAAACCGATGATCAGCGTGGCGACGACGGTTGCCGCACATGCCCACAAAAGCGTGGATTTGGCCGGCTGGTAATCTTCCCATCGACGCGCGAGAGATGGCTTGCTGCTTTGTGTGGCCACGGAACAGTTCCTTCCTGGTTGGTGTTGGGATCGGTCGCCCGGCCTTTCCGGCCGGGCGCTGCAGGCTTGTCTAGGCGATGGTCAGTAGCCCCCCATGCCGCCGCCGGCCGCAGGCGCGGCATCCTTGGCTGGAATGTCGGTGATCATGGCTTCCGCAGTGATCAGCAATGCCGCGATCGAACCGGCATCCTGGAGCGCGGTCCGCACCACCTTTGCCGGGTCGACGATGCCGACCTTGATCATGTCGACATAGATCTCGTTCTGAGCATCGAAACCCTGGTTGTGATCCTTGCTGTCCATGAGCCTGCCGACAACGATCGAACCTTCGACGCCGGAGTTCTCGGCGATCTGGCGGATCGGCGCTTCGAGCGCTCTCGACACGATCGAAATGCCCGCCGTCACATCGGCATTGGCTCCGGTCAGCCCGTTCAGCACGGCCTTGGCGCGCAGCAGAGCAACACCGCCGCCGGGAACGATCCCTTCTTCCACCGCCGCGCGCGTAGCGTTCAGCGCGTCGTCGATACGGTCCTTCTTTTCCTTGACCTCGGACTCGGTCGCACCACCGACGCGAATGACCGCGACGCCGCCGGCGAGCTTGGCTAGCCGCTCCTGCAGCTTCTCCTTATCGTAGTCGGAAGTGGTTTCCTCGATCTGCCCCTTGATCTGCTGGACACGCGCCTGAATCGTGGCCTTCTCGCCTGCACCGTCGATGATCGTCGTCGTGTCCTTCTCGATCAGCACGCGCTTTGCGCGGCCGAGCATGTCGATGGTGATGTTCTCGAGCTTGATGCCAAGGTCTTCCGAGATCATCTGGCCGGCAGTGAGCACGGCGATGTCTTCCAGCATCGCCTTGCGGCGATCACCGAAGCCCGGCGCCTTGACTGCCGCGACCTTGAGGCCGCCGCGCAATTTGTTGACGACCAGCGTCGCCAGCGCTTCGCCTTCGACGTCCTCGGAGATGATCACCAGCGGTTTGCCGCTTTGCACCACGGCTTCGAGGATCGGCAGCATCGCCTGCAGATTGCCAAGCTTCTTTTCGTGGATGAGGACATAAGGGTCCTCCAGCTCGACGCGCATCTTCTCGGCATTGGTGACGAAATAGGGGCTGAGATAACCACGGTCGAACTGCATGCCCTCGACGACGTCGAGTTCGGTCTCTGCGGTCTTGGCTTCCTCGACAGTGATGACGCCGTCATTGCCGACCTTGTCCATCGCCTTGGCGATCATGGCGCCGACGGTGGCATCGCCATTGGCGGCAATGGTGCCGACCTGCGCGATTTCACCGGAAGATTTGACCTTCTTGGCGCGTGCCTGGATTTCCTTGACGACGGCGGTGACCGCAAGGTCGATGCCGCGTTTGAGGTCCATCGGGTTCATGCCCGCGGCAACGAATTTGGCGCCCTCGCGCAGGATGGAAGCGGCAAGCACCGTGGCGGTGGTGGTGCCGTCGCCGGCGAGATCGTTGGTCTTCGAGGCCACTTCGCGCACCATCTGGGCGCCCATGTTCTCGAACTTGTCGGCAAGCTCGATTTCCTTGGCCACCGTCACCCCGTCCTTGGTAATGCGCGGCGCGCCATAGGCCTTGTCGATGATGACGTTACGGCCCTTGGGGCCGAGCGTCACCTTGACGGCGTTGTTGAGGATTTCGACACCGCGCAGCATCCGGTCACGCGCATCGGTGGAGAATTTGATTTCCTTGGCAGACATGTTTTTTCGTCCCGTTCAATTGGTTGTGGCAAGGCGCTGGCAGCACCCGCCTGAATCAAAAACTTGGAGCATCTTCTGCGCGTCCAAGAGGACGCGCGGCGCTCCAATCAGGCGGCTTTCTTGGCAGCCACGATCTTGTCGGTGATGCCCATCTCGCTCTTGTCGATGATGCCCATGATGTCGGCCTCCTTCATGATCAGAAGGTCCTCACCGTCTATCTTGACTTCGGTTCCCGACCATTTGCCGAACAGGATGAGGTCGCCGGCCTTGACATCGAGTGCGATCAGCGCGCCGCTTTCGTCCCGCGCGCCTGGCCCGACGGCGATCACTTCGCCTTCCTGCGGCTTTTCCTTGGCATTGTCGGGGATGATGATGCCGCCCTTGGATTTGGTATCGCTTTCGGCGCGCCGAATAACGACGCGATCGTGGAGTGGCCGGAATTTCATGGGAACTTCTTTCTGGGGCCGGCTTAGGCGGCCACGCCCTTGTATAGGCGTTTTGGCACTCGATAGATAGGAGTGCCAAAAAATATTAGTCCTTTATCGGAAACTATTGACAGTATTATTTAGCAGTTTCATTCCCATGAATTCGATGAGCATAAAATAATCCTGGAATTGATTTTTTCTATCCGAGTACCTATTTTAGATGAGAAACTCACTTTCATAATCTCAGTCAAGAAGGAGATTTTATCGATGGCGGAATTCAGTCAGAATATAATGGAAAAAGCTGAGGCGCGCTTCATGGAAAAGCAGAAGAAAACCGCGGAGCGAAACCAGGCAACGGCCGAATATGTTTCGGAAGCCAAGGCCAGGATCATCAAGACGGCAAGGCTGCGGGCGCTGCGGCTGGCCAAGGAAGAGGCCGACCGCGCCGCGGAGGCCCTCAATCCCGTCGCCCCCAAGAAAAAGCGGGCGGCAGTCAAGAAGGCGGGGGCCGCTTAACGGCGTCAAGTCATGAGCCTGACATTTCCAAACCAAAGCCGCAGCTACGACGAAGCGAGCCGACGGATCCGCTTCGTCGGCTATGACGGCATGTCCCAGATTTCTTTCTTTGTCGATGCAGATGCCATCTCGACGGCACCGTCGGGGACGGCGACAGCCGAAGCCACATATCTCGCCGCCTTCGATGCGGCTGTCGGTCCCATACATGACGTCGCAAGGAATGCTTATGCCCGTACCGGCAAGAGCATGTACGTGCTGACCGCAGCCGATTTTCGATAAATCCCGACCGTCCCGTGATCTGGCGCCAGAACGTCAACGCGGCTACGCTGCAAGCAGGAATCGCTGACGGTGAAGGCCTGTTCAGTCGTGACGGGCGAGGGAGAAGACGATGACCGCGCCGGCGGCCGCGCTGCAGAAGGCCTTGTTCGAAACGCTGAACGGTGATGGTTTCCTGTCAGCGGCATTGGGCGGCGCTAAACTGTTCGACCATGCCCCGGAAAATGTCCCGTTTCCCTATGTCACCTTTGGCCGGACCAGCGTCTACGACTGGACAACGGGCATGGAGAACGACGCCGAGCAGCTTTTCACGCTGCATTTCTGGTCGAAGTCCGAGGCCAGGAAAGAAATGCTCGATGTGATGGACATGGTCAGCGCCCGGCTCCAGGATGCGGCGCTCGCGCTCGACGAGCATCACCGACTCAATCTCAGGCTCGAATTCACTGAGGGCCGTTACGACGAGGACCTTTCGGCCTATCACGGGCTGCTGCGTTTTCGCGCCGTGACGGAAGAAAACGCCTGACGCGCTTTCAATATGGCTGCAACACAGTCTAGACTGGCGCTTCGATGAATTTTGCCGGGTTGGGGCGGCGAAATCATAAGGTCGGTTGTCTCGCGTTTCAGGGGTGGGATAGGCATGTGTTGCAGGCGTTCACTGTTCATTTCACGTTCAGCACCGATGCGTTAGAACGCTGACCATGAAAACGCTTCGTTCCCACTTCCGAACCGCGACATTGGCGCTATCAGCGGCCGCTCTGTTCGCATCGCAGGCGACGGCGCTGCCGGTCGTCGTGCCCGAGCAGAACCGGCCGGTCGTCCTGGCTGCCTCCGACTGCTACGCGATCGGTCAGCAGGTCGCCGAGCAGAATGGCGGCACGCTGGCCAAGGCATCACAGTCGACGCGCGGTGGCCAGCCGGTCTGCGTCATCGTCGTGCTGGTTCCAGGCAAGGACGGGCAGCGCCCGCGCCGCACAGAGATCGTCGTTCCGCAGAATTGACCCGCCGTTTCCCAGCGTGTCGGAATCGGCCTATATCTGACCAATTCTTCAACAGGTGTTGATCCCAGCATGCGCGTACTGGTCGTCGAAGATGACAAGGATCTCAACCGGCAGATATCAGACGCGTTGGTCGATGCCGGCTATGTCGTCGACCGGGCCTTCGACGGTGAGGAAGGGCATTTCCTTGGCGATACCGAGCCCTATGACGCCGTGGTGCTCGACATCGGCTTGCCGCAGATGGACGGCATCAGTGTGGTTGAGCGCTGGCGACGCGGCGGCCGCAAGATGCCGGTCCTGATTCTGACGGCGCGCGATCGCTGGAGCGACAAGGTATCCGGCATCGACGCCGGCGCCGACGATTACGTCACCAAGCCGTTCCACATCGAAGAGGTGCTGGCCAGGGTTCGCGCGCTCATCCGGCGCGCGGCCGGCCATGCGTCGTCCGAGTTGACCTGCGGGCCGTTGCGGCTCGACACCAAGGCCTCCAAGGCCGATGTCGACGGCGTGCCGCTGAAGCTGACGTCGCACGAATTCCGCCTGCTTGCCTATTTGATGCACCATATGGGCGAGGTCGTGTCCCGCACCGAGCTGGTCGAGCATCTTTACGATCAGGATTTCGACCGCGATTCCAACACAATCGAGGTCTTTGTCGGGCGGCTTCGCAAGAAGATGGGCATCGACATGATAGAAACCGTTCGCGGCATGGGCTATCGAATGCGTGAGCCGGAGGCGTAAGGCGGAACCGCTCAAACAGACTGCAAGAACGCCGCTTTCGCTGCGGTTCTGGCCGCGTTCGCTGGCGTTCCGGGTGATCGCCTTTTCCACGGTCTGGGCGATACTCACCCTGGTCGTCATCTTCACGCTGATCACGACGCTCTATCGCCAGGCGAGCGAGCGCGGTTTCGACAGCTTGCTGTCGGCGCATCTGTTCAATCTGATCGGCTCGGTCGGCGTGTCCGAAGGCGGTTCGCTGACCGGCGCTCCCGACCTTGGCGATCTTCGGTTCTCGGAGCCGAATTCCGGCTGGTACTGGTCGGTGGAGCCTGCGTCGGAAGGCGTGCGCGGCGATCTGCACTCCTCCTCGATGACCAAGACGATCCCGTCGCCAAGCGTCGCCGAGGTTCCCTTCAATGCCAGCTTCCAGCGCAGCTATGCCACCGAAGGCATCAATGGCGAGGAGCTGGAAGTGTTCGAGAGCGAATTCGTTCTCGACGCGAAAAATCGCGCGGCGCGCTTCCGTGTCATGGGCAACCAGACCGAGCTCGAGCAGGAGATAGGCGCCTTCCAGCGTCGCCTTCTGACCTATCTTTCCCTGTTCGGCGTCGGCATGATCGCCATCAACGCCATCGCCATCCTGCTGGGCCTGCAGCCATTGCGCCGGGTCAGGAACGCTCTCGCCATGGTGCGGGAAGGAACCGCGCAAAGGCTAGACGGCCGCTTCCCGGCCGAGATCGAGCCGCTTGCCAACGAGACCAACGCGCTGATCGAAAACAACAAGCGTATTGTCGAGCGCTCGCGCACGCAGGTCGGCAACCTCGCCCATTCGCTGAAGACGCCGCTGGCGGTGCTGATCAACGAGGGGCGGGCGCTTGGCGGCGCCAAGGGCAAGCTCATAGCCGAGCAGGCCGCCTCGATGCAGAAGCAGGTTGACCACTATCTGCAGCGCGCCCGCGTCGCGGCGCAACGCGACAGCGTCGTCTACCGTACGCCGGTGGCGCCGCTGGTCCAGCGCATGGTGCGCGTGCTGCAAAAACTCAACCCGCAGACTGCTCTCTCGCTTTCGCTGCCGGCAGTCGATATCGTCTTTGCCGGGGAACGTGAGGATCTGGAAGAATTGCTTGGCAATTTGCTCGACAACGCCATGAAATGGGCAAAGAGCGCGGTCGCAGTGTCGGTGGCACCAATCTCCGACAAGACGAGTGGCGCCGGCAAGGAGGGTGCCGTCAATCTGTTCGAGATCAGTATCGAGGATGACGGCCCGGGCATTCCCGAAGACAAGGCGCGCGAGGCGCTGAGGCGCGGACGGCGGCTCGACGAGACCAAGCCGGGGACCGGGCTTGGACTTGCCATTGTCGCCGACCTCGTCAATGAGTATGGAGGCGTTCTGGCTCTGGAACGGTCCGGCATGGGCGGGTTGAAGGCAGTGGTTCGATTGCGGAGCCTTCAATGATGCTTGATCGACGGTGCGTGATATGGCGGCATGTCGATTGGTCCCGGAGCGTCGGCCGCGGCCAAATTTCGGACAAACATCAACACTAATGGCCACACCGACTTCCCCGATGGCGCGGCTCCCAGCTCTAACTCAAGAAAACCGGTTGTTGGCATGAAGATTCGCGTCGCGCTCGTTTCCGCACTGCTGGCCGTTTCCGGCTGCACGACGCTGGGCAACAGCCCGGCCCCCACGGTGGCGCCGCAGCCTGCCGTCACGCCGCCAACTGACGGCAAGATCGCGACGACGATCATTTCCGCCATGGGCGGCGGCCTCGTCAGCGGATCGATCGGTGCCGGCTTGAAGGAATCCGAGAAGCGCAAGGCGCTGGAGGCGGAATACAAGGCGCTCGAGTACACAGCGAGTGGCCAGAAGGTGACGTGGAAGAGCGATCGGTCGGCGCATTATGGCGAGGTTGTCGCCGCCCAGCCCTATCGTGTCGGCTCGCAGGACTGCCGGCAATACACCCATACGGTCTTTACCGGGGCCGCCGGCGCCACCGCGCGCGGAACCGCTTGCCGCAACGCCGATGGCAGCTGGACGCCGCTGACGTAACGACTGGGCGGATAGGTCCGGTTGACATCAATCAAGCACATGCGACGCACCTGCCGTCAAAGCGTCGCAGGATGCCTGTGTTGGCAGGGCAGGGCTCTGCCGTTATTGGAAGAAGCATGCTGTTCTGGGTCATAGCTGCCATTCTCACGCTGGGTGCAAGCCTGGCGGTTCTGCTGCCGCTGGCCGGCGGCCCGAAGGATGGTTCGGCGAGCAGCGATCATGACCTTGAAGTTTATCGCGACCAGCTGTCGGAGCTTGACCGAGACGTGGCGCGCGGCCTGATCCAGCCGGCGGAGGCCGAAGAGGCGCGTGCCGAAATCGCTCGCCGCATCCTTCGCCTGGACAATGCCGGGGCCGGGGCCGATCCGGCCGACAAGGCCGCGGCGCGGCAGCCGTCGATGGCGACCAGGCTGGTTGCGACGGCCGCGGTCCTGGTGGTTCCGCTGGTCAGTTGGGGCTTGTACAGCCAGCTGGGCTCGCCCGATCTGCCGTCGCAGCCGCTCAGCGAGCGGCTGACCAAGAATCCCGCCGACAGTTCGGTGGACGAGCTGGTGGCACGCGCCGAGGCTCACCTTGCCGCCAATCCGTCCGATGGCAGGGGTTGGGACGTTCTGGCGCCCATCTATCTGCGCATGCAGCGCTTCGCCGATGCGGTGACGGCCTATCGCAACGCCATTCGCCTCGACGGTGACAGCGCCGCCCGCCAGGCAGGCCTCGGCGAGGCGATCGCCAACGCAGCGGGCGGCATTGTTTCGTCCGACGCTCAGGCCGCTTTCGAGGCGGCGCTGAAGCTCGATCCGGCAAATCCGAAGGCGAGCTTTTATCTCGCGATGGGCATGGCGCAGGAAGGCCGCATTGAGGAGGCGACAGCTGGCTGGCAGAAAATGCTAGCGGCCTTGCCGCAGGACTCAGCCTGGCGCGGCGCCGTCGAGCAGGCACTGGCCGAATCCGCCAAGCGGAGCGTCGCTTCGGGAGAGCCTGCAAAAGGCCCGGGCGCCGGGGATGTCGATGCCGCCTCGTCGATGTCGCCGCAGGACAGGGAAGCGATGATCAACACCATGGTTGCGGGACTTGATGAAAAACTTCGTCAAAACCCGCGCGATGCGGAAGGATGGATGCAGCTTATTCGTTCCTATGTCGTGCTGGGCAAGGCCGATCAGGCACGCGACGCGCTCAATCGCGGTATCGCCGTTTTTGGCTCCGATAGTGAGGAAGCGAAGAAATTCACCGCCTTTGCCGTCTCGCTTGGTCTGACGGCGACGGAGTAAAACATGACGCGCAAGCAGAAAAGACTGTCGGTGATCGCCGGAGGGTTGGCCTTTCTCGGTGCCGCCACCGGTCTGACCTTCTACGCGCTCGGCCAGAAGGCCTCCTACTTCTACATGCCCGCCGATCTGACCACCGCCAGCCTGCAGCCCGGGCAGCGTATCAGGCTCGGCGGCCTCGTCGAAAAAGGCACGATCGAGCGCGGCCAGGGGGCCACTGTCGCCTTTTCGGTGACCGACAATCAGAAGCAGGTGAAAGTCACCTACACCGGCATTCTTCCCGACCTTTTCCGCGAGGAGCAGGGCGTCATCACTGAAGGCACGTTTCGCCCGGACGGCGTCTTCGTCGCCGACAGCGTGTTGGCCAAGCACGACGAGAACTACATGCCCAAGGAGGTGGCCGACGGTCTCAAGGCCAAGGGCGTGTGGCAGGAGAGCAAGAGTGAGTAACAGCCTTGGTTGAAACCGGACATTTCGCGCTGGTCCTGGCGTTTGCGCTGGCCTTGGTGCAGACGCTGGTACCGCTGTTCGGCGCGCGCATGAACAACCAGAAGATGATGGCCGTCGGCGGTCCGGTCGCGGTGACCGGCTTCGCCTTGACCGCTCTGTCCTTCGCGGCGCTGGCGATAGCCTATGCAACGTCCGATTTTTCGGTGGCCAATGTCTGGGACAACTCGCATTCGCTGCAGCCGCTGATCTACAAGATCACCGGCACCTGGGGCAATCACGAAGGCTCGATGCTGCTCTGGGTGCTGATCCTGACCTTCTTCGGCGCGCTCGTCGCTGCTTTCGGCAGCAATCTTCCTGCGACGCTTCGAGCCAATGTGCTGGCCGTGCAAGGGGCCATCGGCGCCACCTTCTTCCTGTTCATCCTGGCGACGTCCAACCCGTTCGCCAGGCTCAATCCGGCGCCGATCGAGGGCCGCGATCTCAATCCGATCCTGCAGGATCTCGGTCTCGCCATCCATCCGCCGCTGCTCTATCTCGGCTATGTCGGCTTCTCGATCTGCTTTTCCTTCTCGGTCGCCGCCCTCATCGAAGGCCGCATCGACGCGTCCTGGGCGCGCTGGGTGCGGCCATGGACGCTGGTCGCCTGGATGTTCCTGACAGGCGGCATCGCCATGGGCTCCTACTGGGCCTATTACGAACTTGGCTGGGGTGGCTTCTGGTTCTGGGATCCGGTCGAGAACGCCTCCTTTATGCCATGGCTGGCGGGCACGGCGCTGCTCCACTCGGCGATCGTCATGGAGAAGCGCTCGGCCCTGAAGATCTGGACGCTGCTGCTGGCGATCCTGACCTTCTCGCTGTCGCTGCTCGGCACCTTCCTGGTGCGCTCCGGGGTGCTCACTTCGGTCCACGCCTTCGCCACCGATCCGACGCGCGGCGTGTTCATCCTCTGCATCCTGACACTGTTCATCGGCGGATCGCTGGCGCTGTTCGCCTTTCGCGCGTCGAGGCTGACGGCCGGCGGCCTGTTCCATCCAATCTCGCGCGAAGGGGCGCTGGTCCTCAACAATCTGTTCCTGACCACGGCCACCGCCACCGTGCTGATCGGCACGCTTTATCCGCTGGCGGTCGAGGCCGTTTCAGCCGACAAGATTTCGGTCGGCGCGCCGTTCTTCAACCTGACATTCGGCCCGCTGATGGTGCCGCTTCTGGTCGTGGTCCCGTTCGGGCCGCTGCTGGCCTGGAAGCGCGGCGACATCTTCGCCGTCGCCCAGCGCCTGATGGCGGCCTTCGCCGCAGCGCTTCTGGCCGTGCTGGTGACGGCCTTGTTCATCGACGGCGCGTCGGTGTTCGCAGCACTTGGCGTCGGCCTGGCCTTTTGGCTGATCTGCGGCGCGCTCACCGATATTGCCGTCAAGTCCGGCTTTGGCACTGTCGCAACCGGCACCATGTTCAGGCGCTTCGCCGGCCTGCCGCGTTCGGTCTTCGGCACCGCGCTCGCCCATCTCGGCCTCGGGCTGACGACGCTGGGCATCGTCGGCACGCTTTGCTTCGGCACCGAGAAGATATTGTCGATGCATGCGGGCGAGACCGTGCAACTGTCCGGCCACACGCTGCGTTTCGAAGGGCTCTATCCCGCTCAGGGGCCTAATTACAGCGAGGATCGTGGCCGCTTTGCGCTGCTCGACGCCGATGGAAGCACAACCGCCATAATCACCTCATCCAAGCGCTCCTATCCGGTCCGACAGATGACGACGACCGAGTCCGGTATCAAGACGATTGGGTTCAGCCAGCTCTACCTCTCGCTTGGCGACGAAGGGACCGACGGCTCCGTCGTGGTGCGGCTTTGGTGGAAGCCGCTGGTGGCGCTGATCTGGGGGGGCAGCCTGGTCATGATGGCAGGTGCTGCGATGTCGCTCATGGACCGGCGCCTGCGCGTCGGGGCACCGTCGCGCCGCCGCAAGTCGACCGGCGCAGTGCCTTCCGCGAGCCTGCCATGACCGCAAGATTTTCACTGGCCTCGCTGATCCTGCTGCTGACGCTGTTGTTTGCCGGCGCTTCACTTGCGGTGAAGCCCGACGAGGTTCTGGCCGACCCGGCGCTCGAGACGCGGGCGCGGACGCTTTCGGAAGAGCTGCGCTGCATGGTTTGCCAGAACCAGTCGATCGATGAATCCGATGCAGACCTTGCCCGCGATCTGCGCGTGCTGGTGCGCCAGCGCCTCGTTGCCGGCGACACCGACCAGCAGGTGATAGACTATATTGTTTCCCGCTACGGCGAGTTCGTGCTGTTGAAACCGCGCTTCAGCCTGCGCAATGCTTTACTCTGGGGCACGCCGATCCTTCTGCTCCTTGCCGGCGGCGCCGTCATCGTGCTCGGCGCCCGCTCGCGCCGCTCAGCGCCAACCAATGCGTTGACCGCCGAGGAACAGGCGGAGCTGGACACTATTTTGCACCGGGACTGAAGGCGGCGGCCCCCGCAAACATTACGAAAGTTTCATGCACCGGAAATGGCGCCGTAATGTGCGCCCCTCTATTTCTCTTGCCCGAGGATGCCGACCGAAGCGCATCCCTTGAAGAGGATACGAGACCCATGAATATTGCCCCCAGTTCATATCCCCGCACCCGCAAACGCCTGATGGCTGCCGCAGCTTCAGTGGCCATTGCCGGCGCGATCGGCTTCGGCGCGGTTGCCACCGTGACAGCCCCGGTCCTGGCCGAGGCCGTGCGTGTCGAGGCGCCGCAGGTCCCGAGCTTCGCCGATGTGGTCGAGCGCGTTTCGCCGGCGGTCGTCAGTGTACGCGTCAAAGCCAAGATAGAATCGACCGCCGACGACGGCTCCGACCTGCCCGACGGCTTCGGCAATCTTCCCGACGATCCGCAATTGCGCCGCTTCTTCAGGGAGTTCCGTGGCTTTGGCGATCAGGGGGGCCAGGATGGAATGCGGCGCTTCGGACGCCGTGATCAGAACCGCCAGCCGCGGCCGGTCGCCCAGGGGTCCGGTTTTTTCATCTCCGATGATGGTTACCTCGTCACCAACAACCATGTCGTCGGAGATGGCTCGTCCTTCACGGTGGTGATGCATGACGGCAAGGAACTCGACGCCAAGCTGGTCGGCACAGACCCACGCACCGATCTCGCGGTGCTCAAGGTCGAAGGCGACGGCAAGTTCACCTATGTCGACTTCGCCGATGATTCCAAGGTTCACGTCGGCGACTGGGTCGTGGCCGTCGGCAATCCGTTCGGCCTCGGCGGCACGGTCACCGCCGG
>NZ_RZTI01000119.1:0-19701 GCF_003997275.1 Mesorhizobium sp. M6A.T.Ce.TU.002.03.1.1 | reverse complement strand
GCCCAGATGAGGAGATACTATACGACGACGCGCGCGCGGCGCGTCATCGTCACACAGTCGGCGCGCTGCGCGCCAAGGGCCTCTATCCGCCAATTAAGGTCGCAATGGATGAGGACTTCAGAAACGCATTCAAGATCGTCGCGTAGCGCCAAGAGCGTCCGGTGCGATCCGCGCCGTACCAGTGCCACTAGGAGTCGCAATGAGATTTTCCTGCCTTAGGCCGCGCCGTCGCCAGCGCCGCGATTGCCGGTCACCCATGCAGCACGGTCCAACTCCGATTGTACAGCGCGGTGGAATGACGACGGCCAAGTCTATTTCGTCCGCAGAGATTCCCGCTCTCGTCATCTGACGGCAGATTTGATCGACCTGTTGTTGCCATAGCCGCTCGGCGGATCTTTTGGATGGAGTCAGCGACGCGACGAATGTCACCTTTCCGCCGATCCTGAGGGAAGCGAGTATGGTCCGTGCTGGATTAGACGGCGTCCAGCCAAAGAGGCTGCGCTGTTTCATGCGGCCTTCCCGTTGGCCGGCATGGACAGGGAAGACGCCGTCTCGTCGTGGGGTAGTGGTACACTATATGGTGGTGCTCTCGTACCCCCATTGGCGTCGTGTTTTTGTGTCTTATCGGGTGCCGTCGTCACCCCATTCGGGTGCTCTGATACCCGCATGCTCTCTTCTATGCGGTGCTCTCGTCACCCCATTGTGGTGCTCTCGTCACCCCGCGTTTTTTTCTGAAGCGCCTTCGCCGGGCGCCATTTCATGAAATCCTTGGTCGCTGGGGCCAGGACGCGCATCGGATAGTCGATCGGGTATTCCGTCAAGATGTAGGTACTTGCGCGGGTGCCGCCTCCGGCCTGAGTCTTCCAGTCGAAATGCCCCTTCTTCGCCACCTTGACGAAACCACGGTCGATCAAGTCCGAGAGAGCGCGATCGGCCGGCTTGTTGCTACAGCCGAGTGCCGCTTCCATTTCTCGCCCGCTGAAGGAAATGTTGCCGTTGTTCGTGCTGTTGTATCGCTTTTTGAACTCCACCAGGAGAACTCGGCCATAGACGTCCAGCGACTGATATGCGGGGCAGTCCATTAGCCAATGGTAGAGGCGGACGTGGCGTGGCTCAAAGTGCTTGGTCATGCCGGCGAGCCTTTACCGAAGGCCAGAACGTCCTTGAACGCGCCGCGAACGATCGCGCCGAATCCGGCGAGGGCCATGGCCAATTCGAACAATTCGCCATCCCCAATTTCGGCCGACGTTTGATCCCTCACCACAGGAAGCATTGACCAGAAGGTCGCGCGCGGATCCTTCGCATCAAGCAGCCATCGAGCCATGGTGACGGCCGCGACGATATCTTTGACTGGTCATCCTCGCACCATGCGTATGTGCTATATCGGCCGGCAACGGCGACCAACCGCACCGCCGTCTAGCGATGCTTCGCGCCGCACCACCAGACTGTTCAGGCATGCCCGGGCTATACCGCGCCTTAGACCGCGTGGAAGCCGCAGAACGGCTCCTCGAGGCGCGTCAGCGGCCTGTTGCTCCAGGCGGGATCGTTCGTTGATGGTCATGCGGCGACCTTCCCAGCCGTCGATCTGACTGGCTTCGACAGACGACTCTCCGCCCAGGCATCCAAAGCTTCCGGCGTGTAGAGCGGGATCCGTCCAGCATACTGCATCTCCGGCCCTGAACCGGTCGTGGCGATCTTGTTCAAGGTAGCGAGAGCGATCGGGATGCCGTGCGTCTCAAGCATGTAAGCCGGCACTTCAGATCGCCGTAGCCGTGGCTTGGCGCCGGTCATTTGCCACACCGTAGTCCGGGAGATCCCGCTTCAAAGTCTCGCTCAAGAATGCGTTCGCTGATCCAAGCTTCGATTTCTGAGTCGACATAGCCCTTGCGTTTGGGCGTGATCCGAACAAGGCCCGGAAACTTTCCTTCGCGGGTCAATTGCCAAACCGTGGTCCGGGAGATCCCGACACGCTTGCACGCTTCTTTGATTGAGAGAATTTGCATCGTTTGCTGTCCATTATTGTTGCACAGCAATGTCAAATACGCTCCAAAATAGCCGTGTCGAGAACTTTAAATTCTATAAACAGGCAAACTGAGCCGGATAACTGGTCATGGTTTCAATGATTGCAGGCACTTTCGCCCAATCGCCAAATTTTTTGCTTATACGCGTATCGGACTGAGTTTTGGCCAGAACAACGGCCGGTGTTTTTGTGACAACCGAATCAACCTAAGCCCGCCTCGGCATTCCCAGTACGTCTGCCGTCTTGCCCGTCATCTGCCGGTAGACTTCGCCTGTGATCTTGTTCGCGGCCGCGACGAGGACCGCATCGAGGCGATGAACATAGCGGCTGGTGACGGTGCCGCCGGCATGGCCGAGCATCGCTGCGATCGTGCTATCAGCAAAGCCGAGATCTCCGCCGATTGACGCATAGGAATGGCGCATGGTGTGCGGCGTCACGCCGTCCAGCCCAGCCCGTTCCATGAAACGCACCCAAGCCCCTGCTAGGCCGTTATAATTGCCCGTCTTACGGAGGGCGGGAAGCACGTAGGGATTGCCGGGCACGCGGATGGCCTTGCGCAGCACATCGAACGCTTCGCGGCCCACAGGACGGACAGACGGGCCGCTCTTGCTGTCCTTCAACCGAAAGCAGCCGGCGGCCTCGTCGACTTCGTCCCATAGCAGCATCGAGACTTCGCCAAGCCGGCAACCGGTGAGCGCGAGAAGCCAGGCGCCGGTGATTGCCTGCGGCGTGTCGATCTCGGCTTGCTCGCCAGTAAGAGCTTTTCCGATCGCGCGGTATTCATCGCCGGACAGCCTCCGATCTCGCACGTTGTCAGCCGGCACGGGAACGCCTTGGACGGGGTTCGCGGCAATGATGCCCTCGCCGACGGCATAGGTCAGGATCCCGCCGAGAAAGCCGGTGGTGCGCGCTGCGGTGCCAGCGCCGCCGGTGACCAGCACCCGGTTCCCGTTCTTGCCAGATCGATCGCGTCTTGCTGTCTTGCCTATCGTGACGTCACGAATGAACCTCACAATATCGGCGCGGTCCAAGTCGATCACGAGCTTGCTTCCAAGCAGCGGCTTGATGTGGCGCGCTATCCGCCCCTTGTCTACTTCGATTGTCGAGGCTTTCTTCGGTCGCCGGCTCCGGCCAAGGATCACGCCTTTCTCGGCGGCTTTCAAATATTGATCGCAGAGCTGCGAAACCGTCATGGATTTGCGGCGCGTCTTCCGCTCGAGTAGAGGATCGGCCTTTTGAAGCACAATGCCGCCCATGGTTTCGATCGCGAGCTTGCGCGCCTGGTCGGCGGTGATCACACCATGTCGGCCGATCGTCATCCGCCGGCGCACGCCATCGCCAGACCGATAGTCTACGAAGTAAGTGCGGTGCCCTGTCGGGTGCACGTAGACACCGAAGCCCTTCAGATCCGAGCACCAAATGGTGTACTGCTTGTCTCGGAGTTCCGCGCCGTCGACAACCGCTTTGGTGAGTTTTGGCAATTTGGCGAGCGTCCTTAAAGGGTCGGCTCACAATACGCTCACCATCAGAGAGGAAACAAGGGCGAGTTCGCCCCCATATTGGAAAACTCTGGAGACGCTGTATAGGCTGCGTCCGCTGGCTTTGCCTTACTTGGGAAAACATGCGCCATCATAGGCAAAGCCCCAGAGTGACCGAAGGAAGGCAGCCATTACGACCTGCCGATCGCGCTCGGCCTGATGGCGGCGCTTGGCGCCATTCCGGGCGACATGCTGGCCGGCTATGTCGTGCTTGGCGAGCTGTCGCTCGACGGCACTATCGCCGCGGTGGCCGGCGCGCTGCCGGCGGCGATCGGCGCCAATGCCGAGGGCAAAGGCCTGATCTGCCCTTTCGCCTGCGGACCGGAAGCGGCCTGGGCCGGCAAGGATTTCGACATTCTGGCGCCGCGCAGCCTGATCGCCATCGCCAATCATTTTCGCGGCACCCAGGTTCTCTCGCGGCCGGAAGCCGGCATCCATGCCTCGGCGCGCGACCTGCCTGATCTCGCCGACATCAAGGGCCAGGAAACCGCCAAGCGGGCGCTCGAAGTGGCGGCCGCCGGCGGCCATAATCTGCTGATGATCGGACCGCCGGGGTCGGGAAAATCGATGCTGGCGCAGCGGTTGCCGTCGATCCTGCCGCCGCTGGCGCCGAGGGAATTGCTCGAAGTCTCGATGATCGCGTCGGTGGCCGGCGAACTCGGTGAGGGAAAACTGACCGACCGGCGGCCATTCCGCGCGCCGCACCATTCTGCCTCGATGGCGGCGATGGTCGGCGGTGGCCTGCGCGTGCGGCCGGGCGAGGCGTCGCTTGCCCATCACGGCGTGCTGTTCCTCGACGAGTTTCCCGAATTCTCGCCGCAGGCGCTCGATGCGCTGCGCCAGCCGCTGGAGACCGGCGACTGCATGATCGCCCGCGCCAATCATCGCGTCACCTATCCGGCGCGCATCCAACTGGTCGCGGCGATGAACCCGTGCCGCTGCGGCATGGCCGGCGAGCCGGGCTATCGCTGCCTACGCGGCGACCGTTGCCGCACCGATTACCAGGCGCGCATTTCGGGCCCGCTGCTCGATCGCATCGATCTCCGGATCGAAGTGCCGGCGGTCTCGGCCAGCGATCTCATCCGGCCGGACCGGGCGGAGAAAAGTGCCGCGGTGGCGCTGCGCGTGGCGCGCGCCCGCACCATCCAGCGAGAGCGTTTCGAGCGGCTCGGCGCGACCTCCGCCACCACCAACGCGCATTGCTCGCCCTCCGTCATCGAGGAGATCGCGATGCCGGATGCATCAGGCCTGGCGCTGCTCAGGGATGCCAGCGAGAAACTCGGCTTTTCCGCGCGGGCCTACCACCGCGTTTTGAAAGTGGCGCGGACGCTGGCCGATCTCGAGGCCAGCGAGACGGTCGGCCGCATCCATCTGGCCGAGGCGATTTCCTACCGCATGAGCTCGGAGCGCATGGCGCAGGCGGCGTGATACAAGGAGAGGCCGAGAACCGGCCCGGGAGATGGGATGCTCGACGCGACCTGGATAAGAAATATGCCACTAGACAGACCAACTCGATCCCCAGCGGTGGCTCTCGCCGTGGGTGCACTTGTCGCCGGTGCTGTCAGCCTTCTCGTCTTATTGCTCATTTGGTTAACCGGCTATGACGCCTGGTGGGTTCGTTCTGCGTGCGTTGGAACGGGCATTTTCTTTGGAAGTAAGGCTGCCCACCGACTGCTGAAGGAGAGGGCGTAGCCGTCGGCGCACTTCACGCAGGACCCACCCGGCCCTTTGGGCCACCCTCCCCTCAAGGGGGAGGGGACGCTTCGCTCAGGCCTGCTCTTTCGCCTTCAGCTCCAATCGCCGCGCGTGCAGCACCGGCTCGGTGTAGCCGTTGGGCTGGACCCGGCCCTTGAAGACGAGGTCGCAGGCGGCGAGGAAGGCGATGGACTTGTCGAAGTCCGGCGCCATCGGCTGGTAGAGCGGGTCGCCTTCGTTCTGGCTGTCGACGATCGCTGCCATGCGCTTCATCGTCTCCATCACCTGATCCGAGGTGCAGACGCCATGATGCAGCCAGTTGGCGATATGCTGCGAGGAAATGCGCAGCGTGGCGCGGTCCTCCATCAAGCCGACATCGTTGATGTCAGGCACTTTCGAGCAGCCGACGCCCTGGTCGATCCAGCGCACGACATAGCCCAGAATGCCTTGGGCGTTGTTGTCGAGCTCCTTCCGGATGTCTGCCTGAGACCAGTTCGGCCGCACCGCGACCGGCACCGACAATATGTCGTCGAGCTTTGCCTTGGGCCGGCTCTTCAGCGCCACTTGGACGGCATGAACATCGACCTTGTGATAGTGAGTGGCGTGCAGCGTCGCCGCCGTCGGCGATGGCACCCAGGCGGTGTTGGCGCCGGCCTTGGGGTGAGCGATCTTCTCCGCCAGCATCGCCGCCATCAGATCGGGCATCGCCCACATGCCCTTGCCGATCTGGGCGCGGCCGGCCAGCCCGCATTCCAGCCCGGTATCGACATTCCAGGCTTCGTAGGCGGCAATCCAGGCAGCCTGCTTCATGTCGCCCTTGCGGATCATCGGACCGGCTTCCATCGAGGTGTGGATCTCGTCGCCGGTGCGGTCGAGAAAGCCAGTGTTGATGAAGACGACGCGGTCTTTGGCGGCGCGGATCGCCTCCTTGAGGTTGACGGTGGTGCGCCGCTCCTCGTCCATGATGCCCATCTTGATGGTATTCGCTGGCATCTCCAGCAGCGCCTCGACGCGGTCGAAGATCTCTACGGCGAAGGCGACTTCCTCCGGCCCGTGCATCTTGGGCTTTACGACATACATCGAGCCCGCGCGGGAGTTTTGCCGGCGTCCGTTCGGCCCGACATCATGCAGCGCGATCAGCGCCGTCATCGTCGCATCCATGATGCCTTCCGGCACCTCGTTGCCGTCGCGGTCTGTGATCGCCGGATTGGTCATGAGGTGGCCGACGTTGCGGATCAGCATCAGCGAGCGGCCGGGCAGCGTCAGCGCGCCGCCATCGGGCGCGGTGTAAGAGCGGTCGGGATTGAGTTTTCGCGTAAACGTCTTGCCGCCCTTGGTGATCTCCTCGGCAAGGTCGCCCTTCATCAGGCCGAGCCAGTTGCGGTAGACCACGACCTTGTCCTGCGCATCGACTGCCGCGACCGAATCCTCGCAGTCCTGGATGGTGGTCAGCGCCGATTCCAGCACGACGTCGGCAATGCCGGCCGGATCGGTCTTGCCGATCTGATTACTGCGGTCGATGACGATCTCGATATGCAGGCCATTCCCGGTGAGCAGGACGGCTTCGGGATTGTCGGCGTCGCCGCGATAGCCGGCAAACTGTTTTGGGTCGGCAAGCGTGGTGGCGCCGGCGCCCTCGCCCAGCCGCAACATGCCGTTGGCAACCGAAAGCCCGTTCACCCCAGCCCATTTTCCCGAGGTGGCCGGCACCGACTCGTCGAGAAAACCCTTCGCCCAGGCAATGACCTTGGCGCCGCGCACGGGATTGAACTTCCCGCCCCTATCGGCGCCGTCGGTCTCGGGGATAGCGTCGGTGCCGTAGAGCGCGTCATAGAGCGAGCCCCAGCGCGCGTTGGCGGCGTTCAGCGCATAGCGCGCGTTCATCACCGGCACCACCAGCTGCGGCCCGGCAACCACCGAGATTTCCGGGTCGACATTTTCCGTCGCGACGGAGAAGGCCGGCCCCTCCGGCACAAGATAGCCGATCTCCTTGAGGAACGCCTTGTAGGCTTCCATGTCGCTGGGCGCGCCATTGTCGCGATACCAGCGGTCGATCTGATCCTGCAGGGCATCGCGCTTTTCCAGCAGCGCCCGGTTCTTCGGCGAAAGATCGTGCACGATGGCCGAGAAGCCGGTCCAGAAGGCGTTGGCGGCAATGCCGGTGCCCCGCAGCGCCTCGTTCACGACGAAATCATAAAGCTCGCGGGCAATCCGCAATCCGGCGATTTCGACGCGATCGGTCATCAGGGCTTCTCCAAGATGAAAGGCTTTGGCCGGGCCTTTGGCATGTCAGGGTAGCACGGTCAATTCAGCTTAGGGTGAAGGGGAAGATTTTCGAAGTCGGCGAAGCTGCCAATCTCCCCCCTTGAGGGGGAGATGGCCGGCAGGCCAGAGGGGGTCGGTCCGACCGGGCTCGGCCTCCTGCGACAGAAGGAAGTAGCGCTGCACGCGCGGCGACCCCCTCTGTCGCCTTCGGCGACATCTCCCCCTCGAGGGGGGAGATTACGCGCTCAAACCGCAATCCTTGGCCTTCCCGACGCCACTGCCACGACATGCGCCTCGATGAACATGCGCTGGCCCTCGACGGTCGAGACACGGAATTCGCTGGCGACCTCGATCTCGGCGCTGTCGGTGCCGGCGTCCCTGGCCCGCCCGGCGGCAATGGCGCGGACGTCGGTTTCCGCCGCCGCGATCGCCGCCGCCTCGTCCTTGAAATCGCGCACGGTTTCGCCGGAGGCGACGCGAAACAGCCCTTCCTGGGGCTGGCTGACGCGCGCCTCCGCTGAGACCCTGACCTGGCCGACCACGGCGCCGAGCGCATTGGCGACGTCGGTATCCTCGGGCACCACGCAGTCATTGCCGACCAGCGGTGGCAGCCCGGCATAATGCAGCGGCGCCGAGGCGCCGAGGCCGATCACCGGACGGTCGAGCGCGACGCTGAGGCGGGCGATGCCGGGATGGGAATCGACGGCGCGCTGCACCAGCGCGTGCGCCACGGTCGCGGCGCCGTCCAGCCCGTCCTCGGCAAAGGCGGTTTCGAGGATGACTTCCGCCGACAGGCGGGTCAGCGTGGTCAGCACCCGTTCCGAAATCGCCTCCGGCGAGGCGGCTATTGATTGCCCGCGGCCGTCGCGCTTGCGGGCGAACAGCTCGGCGCCGAGCCGGGCCGTTGCCGCATCCCAATTCGCCTGCTTGCCCAGCACATGGGCGGCATCCGACGGCGTGAAGCCGGCGACATGCACCAGCCCGCGCGACACCAGCCGGTTCAAGGTGGCGTTCTGGGCGTTCGAGGTCAAAAGCCTGTCGACGGCGAGCGGCACAGCACCGATCATCTCGTAAAGCTTGGCTTCGGCGCCGGTCAGGCCCGCGGCCAGCCGCTCCGGCACGCCGGTCCTGATCGCCAGGCGACCATCCATGCGGCCGGGGTTCGGCGCCCGCAGCTGGCGTTCGAGCTCCGATGTGACCGCCTCGCCATGCATCATGCCGGCCAGCGCCAGCGGCACCAGGCGACGCGGCCCGAGCAGGATCTTTGGGTTGAGCGCGCCATCTTCGAGCGCCACTTCGGAATCGCCGCCGAGCCCAAAAGTGCGCATGGCGACGGCCTCGACCATGGTGCGGAAACCGCCGACGGTGGCGCCTTCCGGGTCGAGCCTGGGACGGCCCTTGTCGAGCACGGCGACGTCGGTGGTGGTGCCGCCGATGTCGGAGACGACTGCATTGTCGAGGCCGGTCATGTGGCGGGCGCCAACCAGGCTGGCGGCCGGACCTGAAAGAATCGTCTCGATCGGCCGCTGGCGGGCGAAGGCCGCCGAGACCAGGGCGCCATCGCCGCGCACCACCATCAGCGGTGCGGCGATCTTGCGCGCGACAAGAAAACCTTCAGTCGCCGCCACCAGCCGGTCGATCATCGAGATCAGCCGGGCGTTGAGCAGCGTCGTCAGCGCCCGGCGCGGTCCGCCGAGCTTGGCCGAAAGCTCGTGGCTGGCAGTGACCGGCAGGCCGGTCTTTTCGCGGATCAGGTCGCGAGCGGCAAGCTCGTGCGCCGGATTGCGGGTGGCGAAGTAGGCGCAGACGGCAAAGCCGGACACCGAGGCGCCGAGTTCCGGCAGCGCCGCCTCCAGCCCAGACAGGTCGAGTTTTGCCGCATTGCCGTGGACATCATGGCCACCGGGGCAGAACACGACAGGATCGGTGCCGAGCGCCGCCTTCAGCCCATCGCGGGCAAGATCGCCTTCGGAAAAGCCGATCATCACCAGCGCCACGCGCCCGCCCTGGCCCTCGACCAGCGCGTTGGTGGCAAGCGTCGTCGACATCGACACCAGTTTGATCGCGGCCGGGTCGGTGCCGGATTTTTGCAGCACCGCATCGACCGCGCCTGATATGCCGACCGCCAGGTCGTGGCGCGTGGTCAGCGCCTTGGCCTTGGCCAGCACCTTGCCGTTAGGGCCACCGGCTTCAGACCACAGCACGGCGTCGGTATAGGTGCCGCCGGTGTCGATGCCGAGGAACAGGGGCGAGGATTTAGTCTTGGCGGTCATATTCTGGCAGCGGTCCGGCGAATTTCGTCCCCGCCCCTTAGCCGATACGGAACGGCGGATAAAGCCGCGAGCGCTGGGCCAAGGGACGATGACCGCGGCGACGGCCAATCTCCCCCCTCGTGGGGGAGATGTCCGGCAGGACAGAGGGGGGCGCTGTCCCGCCGGTCTTGCCGTGGTTCAGGACGCGCCGCCAAGCCCAGCCAGAATCACAATATGCTGGCAGACATTGTCGATGTCGCGGATAATGTCGTCATTCCAGAAGCGCAGGACGGTCCAGCCATCCTGTTCCAGGCGCAATGTCCTTACCTCGTCGCCGGCGACCGCATCACCTTGCGCATGCTGGGAGCCGTCGACCTCGACGATCAGCTTCTTCTCCGGGCAAGCGAAAATCGACAATGTAACCGGCAATCGGAAATTGTCGGCGGAAGCCAAGCCCCATCAGCCGGTGCGCGCGAAGTTCGTTCCAGAGCTTCAATTCAGCCGATGTCATGGTCTTGCGCATCGATCTGGCGTTTGCGCGACGTTTGGGAGGCAATGGAGTGTGAGGCATTGTGCTTGTGAAATTAGCGCTCTACGGCGCCCCCCCTCTGTCCTGCCGGACATCTCCCCCACTTGGGGGGAGATTGGCGCTTGGCCGCTGCGCCAGCTACCCGACAAACCCCACGCGCTTGTGGCTGCCGTCGCAAAATGGCTTGTTCGCCGAATGGCCGCAGCGGCAAAGGAAGGTGCGTTGCGTGCGGTCGACCGTGTGGCCGGTGCCGGTGACGATCTCGACATTGCCCTCGAGCTTGAGCGGGCCGTTCTTCGTCGGGGTTACCGTCAGCGGGCCATTCCTCGCGTCCAGCGCCGGCGTGTCCTTCAGCGCCGGCTCGCCGGTGGCGGAAAAACCTGATTTGGTGTGGCTGCCGTCGCAGAACCGCTTGTTTTCCGAAGCGCCGCAGCGGCAGAGCGTGGCGCGATAAAAAGTCTCGTCGCCAAGCACGATTTCGGCATGCAGCGCCAGCGGGCCGTTTTCCCGGATGCGCACGGTGTTGACCACCGGCGGCTGTTCCTGCGGGCCGCCATCCTTTCTGACATAGGTGATGGCGCCCGATGGGCAGCTTTCGGCGATCGCCACGATCTTCTCGACGCTGGCCGCCTCGGGATGTATCCACTGGCCCTTCGCGTTGGGCACGAAGACATGCGGATCGCCAAGCACGCAATTGCGCGAATGGATGCAGCGTTTTCCCGAAAAGCCGACATCGATCTTTTCGCCTTCGACCGTGCCTGCCATGGGTGGGGTCTCCTGGGTTGCAGATAGGCTAGGGCTGCTACGCGAAGGGCGTCAAGTAGCGATCTCCCCCCACGAGGGGGGAGATCGGCTGTCACGGCACCAGATCGATTTCCTCGGTCTCGCCGCCGCTGCAGGTGTAGCAGCAGTCGTCGCATTTTTCGGTGTTGCCGGGTCCGACGCCCCAATAGGTGCCCTCGTCGCCGTCGACCCAGGCGCCGTAGCAGATCGATTCGCCGTCATTGCAGGACAGCGGGATCGACTTGGTCTCGCCGTCGTTGAGATAATAGTCCTGATCGTTGCCCGGCCAGATATAATCACGGTCCTGGCTGTAGAGCTCGACGCGCATGGCGTTGGGATGGCTGTTCTTGATGGCGAAGGTGACGTCGCCGGCATGCGCGGCAGGCGCGAACAGAACGGCAAGACAGAGCGCAACGGCTATGCGCCGCGCGAAAGCGTAAGACAACATGATGATTCCCCCCCCCCCGGAATGAAACGGCCTGCTCGGCCGCGAGGGGAGCATGGCATGGCGCGTGGAGAGGAGGAAGGGGGTGGTAATCTTCGCTTGGCGAAATGCGTGAGGCTCAATCGCCCATCTTCAGCGCCTGAATAAACGCCTCCTGCGGGATATCCACCTTGCCGAACTGGCGCATCCGCTTCTTGCCCTCTTTCTGCTTGTCGAGCAGCTTGCGCTTGCGCGAGACGTCGCCGCCGTAGCATTTGGCCGTGACGTCCTTGCGCAGCGCCGAGATCGTCTCGCGGGCGATGACCTTGCCGCCGATGGCGGCCTGGATCGGGATCTTGAACAGATGGTTCGGGATCAGCTCCTTGAGCTTCTCGCACATCAGCCGGCCGCGCTTTTCCGCTGCCGTGCGGTGGACCAGCATCGACAGCGCGTCGACAGGCTCCTCGTTGACCAGGATCGACATCTTCACCAGGTCGCCCTCGCGATAGTCGGTCAGGTGATAGTCGAAGGAGGCGTAGCCCTTGGAGATCGACTTCAGCCGGTCGTAGAAGTCGAAGACGACCTCGTTGAGCGGCAGATCGTAGATGAGCATGGCGCGCTTGCCGACATAGGACAGGTCGGCCTGGATGCCGCGCCGGTCCTGGCACAGCTTTAGGATGCCGCCGAGATACTCGTCCGGGGTGAGGATGGTGGCGCGGATCCACGGCTCCTCGATGGCCTGGATTTTGACCACGTCGGGCATGTCGGCCGGGTTGTGCAGTTCCTTCGTCGTCCCGTCGTTCAGCAGCAGCCGGTAGACGACCGAAGGCGCGGTGGCGATGAGGTCGAGGTTGAACTCGCGCTCCAGCCGCTCCTGGATGATCTCGAGATGCAGCAGGCCAAGGAAGCCGCAGCGATAGCCGAAGCCGAGCGCCGCACTGGTTTCCATTTCAAAGGAGAAGGAAGCGTCGTTGAGGCGCAGTTTGCCGACCGCGGCGCGCAGATCCTCGAAATCGGCGGCGTCGACCGGAAACAGGCCGCAGAACACCACCGGCTGCGCCGGCTTGAAGCCGGGCAGCGCCTGCGCCGTCTGTCGCTTGTCCTCGGTGATGGTGTCGCCGACGCGGGTGTCGGCCACTTCCTTGATCGAGCCGGTGAAGAAACCGAACTCGCCGGGGCCGAGCTCGTCGACATTGATACGGGCAGGGGTGAAGACGCCGGTGCGCTCGACCAGGTATTTGGCGCCGGTGCCCATCATGCGGATGGTCTGGCCCTTCTTCAAAACGCCGTCGATGATGCGGACCAGCACGATGACGCCGAGATAGGCGTCGTACCAGCTGTCGACCAGCATCGCCTTCAGCGGGGCAGCGATGTCGCCCTCGCGCGGCGGCGGCAGATCGTTGACGATGGCTTCGAGCACGTCGGGAATGCCCAGCCCGGTCTTGGCCGAGATCAGCACTGCGTTGGAGGCGTCGATGCCGATCACCTCCTCGACCTGCTCGCGGATGCGCTCGGGCTCGGCGGCGGGCAGGTCGACCTTGTTCAGCACCACAACGATCTCGTGGTTGTTGTCGATGGCCTGGTAGACATTGGCCAGCGTCTGCGCCTCGACGCCTTGAGAGGCATCGACGACCAGCAGCGAGCCCTCGCAAGCGGCGAGCGACCGCGACACTTCGTAGGCGAAGTCGACATGGCCGGGCGTGTCGATCAGGTTGAGGATATAATCCTCGCCATTGTTGGCGTGGTATTTCAACCGCACCGTCTGCGCCTTGATGGTGATGCCGCGCTCGCGCTCGATGTCCATCGAGTCCAGCACCTGCTCCTTCATGTCGCGCAGCTCCAGCCCGCCGGTGGACTGGATCAGCCGGTCGGCAAGCGTGGATTTGCCATGGTCGATATGGGCGACGATGGAGAAATTGCGGATGTTCTTGATCGGCGTGGTCATGCCGCGCGCTTTAGCAGGGGCAGCTTGCCCGGGCAAGCGGCCGGGTGTGCGGCCAGTCGCTGCGCATGCATTGGACGCCAGCATTTGTCTGAAGCGCTTGTCCTGCCGGCCGCGGGAGCAAAGTCGTTAAACTTTGATCCATCCCATTAGAGCATAGTTCGCGCCCTGCGTGATAGGGCACACCCCGTCACCGTTTGGGGGAACCAAGACATGCTGCAAGCAGGACGTCATTTTCTCAACTCCGAGAGCGGCTCCCTTGCGCCGATACTCGCCATCGCCCTTATCCCGATGATTGCCACGCTGGGCTTTTCGCTCGACTACAACTCGGCCGTTTCGACCAAGGCATCGATGCAGAACGCGCTCGATGCCGCGACCCTGTCGATTACGACGCTGCCGACGGACACGTCATTGGCGGACCGTCAGGTTAAGCTGCAGGAGTCATTTGCCGCCAATAGCGGGCAAGGCACCGCCAAGCTCGACGGCTTCGTCGTCGCCGTCGACGGCACCGCCACCATCAACGCTTCGGCCGGCTTTGCCATGCCGACCAATTTCATGCAGATCGCCCACATCCCAACGGTGCAGATCGGGGTTGGCTCGGCGGTAGTAAAGAGACCGGCGCTGGTGGAGGCCACGTTCAAGGTCAACAAGATCTCGGGCTATTGGGACAAGACGATGACGCTGTACGGCACCAAGTTCGGTGAGACGCTGGCCAACAAGCTGATGAAGATCTCCTACGTACACAACAGGTATGGCGATCCGAAAGGCTATGGAACGGCCAATGTGTATAAGATCAACGGATCGACAGAGACGCTGGCCCAGAAACAAGTATGCACGACCACCACGGTGACCAGCTTCTATGGCTTGCCCACCACCACGATCACCCAGACGAGCGGCAACACCAAATATGCGACCACCTGCGTCAACACCATGTACCCCGCCACTGGCGCTGGCGCGGTGATCGACGTCAGCCTGATGGACAAGCTCTATCTGGAGATGAAGATTCCGAATCCCAATCCTGGTCTTGGCGGCGGCAACCTGCCCACGGGCACGAAAACAACTCTGCGATCGGACAATACGGCGACGTCCAACCGGCTGTACATCGACAGCGTCGAAGTCGGGCAAGGCAAAACGGTGGACATTTTCACCGCCGTGCCATGCGGCCAACCCAGCGTGCAGGCCTGGGAAGACGGCGGCAACACGGTACCGGCTCCAGTGTCCAACGCCGACTTCTTCTATACCGTGACCGGCAAGTGCGCCTTCAACAAGCGGCCTTCGGAAACGGTGCTCATACAATAGGCCGGCGGTCATAGCGGGGCGCGCCGCAAAAGAGACCTCCTATCGCATCGTCCCATCACAAACGCCGCCCGGCCTTCGGGCGGCGTTGTCGTTTGGGCCGCTGTCGCGGCGACTCGATCGTCCCTGGGGGCATCGCGCTGGCGATGAAAACCGGGCCACCGATCACGAAGCGGTGATGGCTGTAACGAAGTCTCAGGTCACGGCGAAGAGCTGATGGGATCGTCATTTCCGGCGCGCCACCAACTCCAGAGGAGACCAGCATGACCAACTTCACCCGCCTGACGCTGCCGGCGCTTGCCTTCGCCCTTTGCTCGACGGCGCTTCTCGCCGGCGGCATCGCCCGCGCCGAGGATGCGATGAAGCCCGCCGATCCGATGGCCACGGATGCCATGAAGCCCGCCGATGCCATGGCTACCGACGCGATGAAGCCGGCCGACCCGATGGCCGCCGAAAAGATGAAGGACTGCATGGACAAGGCCGCCATGGAAACCGACGCGATGAAGAAGGATGAGGCAACGAAGGCCTGCGACGCGATGGGCGCGGCCAAGTAGGTCTTTTCGGCCTCGGCAGTCCCTGGCCGTCCCTGTCCAGGTCGGGGACGGCCCTGGCGGCCCGGCGCGGGTGCGCCGGCGCAGCAATCCAAAAACGCACGGCCCGATATGCACGGCAATGTGAGACGCCGGCTGACCCAAATGTTCTATAGTCACAACACCATCATGGGAGATCAGACATGACCGGTATTCGAGAACCTGTTGCGAGGTGGTCGACGAGCTTCGTCAGGAGCGCGCTTGCGGCGCTGATGCTCGCGGCGGCCGGCGCCGCCTTGTGGCAGACGCCGGCGATCTCGGCCGAGGCGGCGGTGGTGATCCCGCCGCCGGCGATGGACGAGGAACCCGCCGGCGGCACCGAGAAGGCGGTCTTCGCCGGCGGCTGCTTCTGGGGCGTGCAAGGCGTGTTCCAGCACGTCAGGGGCGTGACCAGCGCCGTCTCCGGCTATGCCGGCGGCGACAAGGACACCGCCGTCTACGAGACGGTCGGCACCGGCCGGACCGGGCACGCCGAAGCCGTCGAGATTACCTACGAGCCGACAGAGGTGACCTACGGCCAGTTGCTGCAGGTGTATTTCTCGGTCGCGCACAACCCGACGCAACTGAACTATCAGGGGCCGGACCGCGGCCCCCAATACCGTTCGACGATCTTTGCCGAAAGCGACGCCCAGAAGAAGATCGCCGAGAGCTACATCGCCCAGCTCGACAAGGCGAAGGTGTTTCCGGAGCCGATCGTGACCACGCTGGAGACCGGAAAACCCTTCTACCCGGCCGAGGACTATCACCAGGACTTTTTGACGCTGAACCCGACCTATCCCTACATCGTCTACAACGACCTGCCCAAGGTCGAGAATTTGAAGACGCTCTTTCCGGATCTGTATAGCGAGAAGCCGGTGCTGGTGATGGCCGCCAGCAAGAGTTGATTTTCTTTTCGCGGGCGGCGGACGGCGACGCCTGCCCATCAGACGTCGGCGGGACAGCGCCCCCCTCTGTCCTGCCGGACATCTCCCCCACTTGGGGGGAGATCGGCAGCTTTGCCATCCCGCCCTTCCTTCAACGTTGGAGATTGGCGAAGGCCGAGGTGACATCCAATCTCCCCCCAAGTGGGGGAGATGGCCGGCAGGCCAGAGGGGGGCGTGAAGGATCGCCGGCGTTGCTGTGCCGCGGTTCTTGTCGTTATCCCAAAACCGCTGCGCACTTTTGGGCGACACACCTTATTGCACGCCCAGAAATTGCCTGAGCTCCGGCGTCCTCGGGTTGGCGAAGACGTCCTCGGGGGCGCCGATCTCGTGGACGCGGCCCTGATGCATGAAGACGACGCGCGAGCAGACATCGCGGGCGAAGCGCATCTCATGGGTGACCATCACCAGCGTCATGCCTTCCGCAGCCAATTCCTTGACGACGGCCAGCACTTCGGCAACGAGCTCGGGGTCGAGCGCCGAGGTGATCTCGTCGCATAGCAGCGCGATGGGCTGCATGGCGAGCGCCCGGGCGATCGCCACGCGCTGCTGCTGGCCGCCGGACAGTTCGTCCGGCAATGCGTCGAACTTGTGGGCGAGACCGACGCGATCGAGCATTTTACGTGCGACCGCTTCGGCGTCCTTTTTCGGCGTCTTCTTCACCACCATCTGCGACAGCATGACATTGCCGCCGGCCGTGAGATGCGGGAACAGGTTGAATTGCTGAAAAATCATGCCGACCTTCAGGCGCAGCGCCTTGAGATGAACCTCGTCGGGCAGGAACTGGGCGCCGGCGACGACGATCGAGCCTTGATCGATGGTCTCCAGCCCGTTGATGCAGCGCAGCAGCGTCGACTTGCCCGAACCGCTCTTGCCGATGATGGCGACGACCTCGCCCGGCGCGATGTCGATGGAAATCCCCTTCAGCACCTCATTGTCGCCGAAGCGCTTCTTCACCTCAGTGATTGCGATGAGCGACATTGAGCTTCCTTTCCAGGAGCTGGCTGGATTTCGACAGCGGCCAGCACAAAGCAAAGTAGATGAGCGCGACCAGGCCATAGACGGTGAACGGCTGGAACGTGGCGTTGGTGACGATCGAACCGGCCTTCGACAATTCGACGAAGCCGATAATGGAGGTGAGCGCAGTGCCCTTCACCACCTGCACCGAGAAGCCGACCGTCGGCGGCACCGCCACCTTCAGCGCCTGCGGCAGGATGACGTAGCGCATCTGCTGGAGATAGCCCATGCCGAGGCTGGCGGACGCCTCCCACTGGCCCTTGGCGATGCTCTCGACGCAGCCGCGCCAGATCTCGGCGAGGAAGGCGGCGGTCCACAGGATGAGCGCGACACAAGCGGCAAGCCAGGCGGGAACGTCGATGCCGAACAGGCCAAGGCCGAAGAAAGCGAGAAAGAGCTGCATCAGGAGCGGCGTGCCCTGGAGCAGCTGGATGTAGCCGCGTGATAGAAGCCGTGCCCAACGCCGGCCGCCGATGCGCAGGAAAAGCAGGGCCGCGCCGACGATGCCGCCACCGATGAAGGAGACCAGCGAGAGGACAACGGTCCAGCGGGCGGCCAAAAGCAGGTTACGCAGGATGTCCCAGAAGCTGAACTCGGTCATGGCGCATGTCTCATCGCGACGCCTTTCTCAGGAACAGCATCCAGCCCAGGCCAGCCAGCATCTGGCGCAGCAGGATCGCGAGGGCCAGGTAGATCAAGGTAGAGACGATGTAGGTTTCGAAGGCCCTGAAATTGCGCGACTGGATAAAGTTGGCGGCGAAGGTCAGGTCCTCAGCGGCGATCTGCGAGACGACGGCAGAACCAAGCATGACGATGACGATCTGCGACGACAGCGCAGGCCAGATGCGCTGCAGCGCCGGGACCAGAACCACGTGCCAGAAGGTCTGGAACGGGGTCATGGCGAGGCTGGCGCCGGCCTCGAACTGGCCGCGTGGCGTGGCCTGGATGCCGGCGCGGATGATCTCGCAGCTGTAGGCGCCGAGGTTGACGATCATGGCGAGGTTGGCCGCGCTCAGTTCCGACATCCTGATGCCAAGTGATGGGAGGCCGAAGAAGATGAAGAACAGCTGGATCAGAAAGGGCGTGTTGCGGATCAGCTCGACATAGGTCGCGACGACGGGTTTCAGCCATTTCGGCCCGAGGGCGCGCACCCAGGCGCAGGCAATGCCCAATGCCACGCCGAACACCGCGCCGATCAGGATGAGCTGCACGGTGATCCGGATGCCCTTGAGCAGCACCGGCAGAGAATCGATCAGCCAGCCGAAATCGAACTGATAGGTCATGGCTTGCTGTCTGACCTAAACCACACGCGGCGGGCGGCGATCACAGGTCAGCCGGCAGGTCCACCTTCAGCCATTTTTGCGAAATCGCGTTGAGGGCGCCGTCGGACCTGGCGGCGGCGATGATCCCGTTGACCTTGGCCATCAACGCCGGCTGCTCCTTGTTCATGCCGATGTAGCAAGGCGAGTTCTTGATCAGGAATTTGAGCTCGGGCCGCTTGGGCGGGTTCTTTTCGATAATGGCGGCGGCGACGACATTCCCGGTCGCGATCACCTCGACCTGGCCCGAAAGGAAGGCTGAAATAGTGCCGTTATTGTCCTCGTAGCGCTTGATCTCAACGCTCGCGGGCGCGACCTTGGTCAGTTCGAGGTCTTCGATCGCGCCGCGGGTGACGCCAATGGTCTTGCCGGCGAGGTCTTCCGCCTTTGCGACCGCGACATCCGCCGGAGCGAACACGCCGTTGTAGAAGGGGGCGTAGGCCTCGGAGAAGTCGATGACCTTCTCGCGATCGGGATTCTTGCCGAGGCTGGAGATGACCAGGTCGACCTTGTTGGTCTGAAGATAGGGAATGCGGTTGGCGCTGGTGACCGGGACGATCTCGACCTTGGCGCCGAGCTTTTCGCCAATCAGATTGGCGATATCAATGTCGTAGCCTTGCGGCGTCATGTCGGCGCCAACACTGCCGAAGGGCGGGAAATCCTGTGGAACGGCGATGCGGACGGTGCCCCGCGCGCCGATGTCGCTCAAGACGTCAGCCCGCGCCCGCGAAGACGGGGCCATGGCCATCCCGACCACGGCGGCCAAGGCCAGCATGCACACATTGCGACGGTTCATTATTTTCCCCTTTGACTGGACAAACCAATTGGTCGCCAGGGCAAAGCAACAGACATGCCAAACCATCGAAATCGGCGGGAATCGGGCTTCCCCTGTAGGATTGGATAAGGCCGCTTTCGCGACCCATGCCGCCCGACTGGCAGGTTGCCTAAATATTGTGCAGATAATTCTTGTGGCGGGTTTGGCGTCGTGCGGAGCGTACGGTCCGCTATGCCGTCCCTTTGCGCCACGGCAGGCTCCAGCGCAGCTTTTCCGGCGTGGCCCCGGCCGCAGTCGATGTCGGGGCGGGCTTCGTCTCGCGAAAATGCGCCGAGC
>NZ_RZTI01000118.1:0-19858 GCF_003997275.1 Mesorhizobium sp. M6A.T.Ce.TU.002.03.1.1 | reverse complement strand
CTATAATGTCGTTTCGTGGAACCGCCTCGGGAGGGCTCGCCATGGAGATGTTTCAGGTCCGCTACGTGCTTGCGGCCGCGAAAATACTGAATTTCACCAAGGCCGCCACCGATTGCAATGTGTCTCAGCCGGCACTCACCAAAGCGGTTAAGACGCTCGAGGATGAGCTTGGCGCGCCCTTGTTCCACCGCGAGGGAAAGCGCGTCCTCCTGAGTGAGTTCGGGCGCTCCATTCTGCCGCATCTTCAGCAGATCATGCAGGAGGCCCACGCAACCAGGACGCTTGCCGATAATTTTAGGCTACTCAATCAGGTGCCGATCCGGCTCGGCGTGATGTCGACCATCGGCCATGTGAAGCTCGCCCGGTTCCTGGCAAAGTTCCAGCGCGACTATCATGGTGTCGAGCTTGAAGTTAGCGAAGCGGGCGTTCAGGAACTGAAAGACAGGCTTGAGCATGGCGATCTCGATCTGGCCGTTCTCAATCCGCTGGAGGGATTGGGAGCGGCTTTCCGCGTCCATGATCTCTACAGTGAGCGTTACGTCGTCGTATTCGCGCCCGATCACCGGCTTGCGACCCTCGATGCAATCAAGTTGGTCGATCTCTCTCAAGAACCCTATGTCGATCGTCTGTCCTGCGAAATGCGGGACCTTGTGATGGGGGTGTGCCGGGAAAGAAACGTTAGCCTTTATGCCCGCTTTCGTTCCGAGCGCGAGGATTGGGTCCAATCAATGGTGCTGGCGCGGATCGGCTTCGCCTTCATGCCTGAATATTCGGTGACATCGCCTGAACTTCTTCAACGCCCGCTGATCGAACCCGCGGTGGCACGCACGGTGTCCCTGGCTAGCGTTCCGGGCCGGCCATATAGCCCGGCGACGGCGGCAATGGTCCGAGCTGCCCAAAGTTTCGATTGGCCAGGCTAGGCGTTATTGCTGAAGCTTGAGCTGCTGCTGGTTTGAGATGCTTTCTCTCTTTCTCCTAAACGGCTGCAACTTTCTCTTGGTTGGAATCGCACGCGGCCAAGGAACAGCGGAGAAGGCTCGCGATGGCCGGATGGAAATCTGAGGGAGGACAATCATGACCTTGCCCAGTTACGCAATGAACCAGGCAAGTTTCCCGGAAATGTACGAGCGGTGGCTCGTCGGCCCTCTCTTCCGTCCATGGGCCGAGTTGGCTCTTGACGAGCTGGAATTGTCTTCGGGCGATCGCGTACTCGATATCGCTTGCGGAACAGGAATAGTGGCGCGCGTTGCAAGAGAGCGGCTCGGTGAAGCCGGATATATCGTCGGCGTCGACATCAGCCTGGACATGCTTGCCGTGGCGCGGGCTGTAGAACCAGCCATTGACTGGCGTCGGGGCAATGCCGGCGAGATTCCTCTGCGTAACGGTGAGACGTTCGACGTGGTCGTCTGCCAGCAAGGACTGCAGTTCTTTCCTGACAAACCCGCGGCGGCGGCGCAGATGCGCCGCGCGCTGGCGAAGGGTGGTAGGCTGGCGCTTGCCACGTGGCGCCCGGATGACGAAATCCCGTTCTTTCGCGAACTGCGCCGCGTGGCGGAGCGCCACCTGGGCGCCATCGCCGATCAACGGTACAGCTTCGGGGAAGCGGCGCCACTTGAGGCGCTGCTGCGAGACGCCGGCTTCCACGAGGTCCGATCAAGGATTATTTCGCGCACCATCCATTTCGGGGAAGGCGCACCCTTCCTGCATTTGAATACGATGGCGCTGGTCGGGATGAGTTCTTTAGCCAAGGAAATGGACGATCAGGAACGCAAGCGCGTCGTGGAGGAGATCGTGAGCGAGAGTGCGCCCGTGCTGCAGCCATACACCAACGGGTCGAAACTAGCCTTCGAGCTCAGCACCAATCTGGCGACAGCCAAAGGGTAAATGATCTCTCTTCACAAGCAACGCATTGCCTACGCAACACTCGGTAAAAATCAACTCATTGTACATTACGAATTATTTCGCCGCACTGCGGCCATTGTACCGCCATTATCCATGACTAGCTAGCGGAGGCACTGACCGTTCTTCTTGTCTTTTTCGACGTTGACGGCTCAACGTTGGAAATAGATCTTCCCAAAATACCTGGGACAGACAAGGAACGGAGGAGGACTTGGCGTCACTCCAAAGAACACGTGAATTCTTTGCTTGCGGAGGCGTCATTCTTTCGGGCGTGCGGCCTTTGTCGAAAAGGATCGCGGGGCTTGGCTTGGCGGCGACACTGGCAGCCATGCCATGGCCGGTCTATTCGGGAGCCTTGGTCAACGGAGCGACCGAAGCCGCGGTTGCCACTGCTGTTCCGTCCTCCGCTCTGGGTTTCCTCTCGGCCGCGCCCGAGTTCGACATCATCGATCCGGGGACCATATCGACCTCCCGACGCAAGGGAGAAGGCACCTTGGCCGATGCATTGAAGGGCACCGTCTCCATCCTTTCCAAAGGCGCGGAACAGATCGTCGTAGGCATGTCGGTGCACGAGTTCGGCGAATACAAGGTGTCCCAGTACATTGCCAGCGAGATTCTGCGTGCAGCCAAGGACACCCAATTTCCTGCCGACACCCTTTTCGCGATCGCCGAGAAGGAATCCTCCTTCGACATCAACAACCGCCCGCCTAAAGGGTCGGCGCTTGGTCTTATGCAGTTCCTCGACCAGACATGGCTCGAGGCCGTGAAGGACTACGGTGCAGAGTTCGGCCTGGGCGACGAAGCGGAACTGATCCGGATCCGCCTCGAGGGCAAGCGCGAACACCATTTCGTCGACGACAAGGCCGAAGAAGAGCGCATCCTTCAATTCAGGCGCGATCCCTATCTGTCGGCAGCACTTGCGGCCAAGAACCTTCTTGCGGCCAGGGAACGCATCGAAGCCCGTCTCGAGAAGGCCATGGACGAACGGGATCTTTACCTCCCCCATTTCCTTGGCACCAACGGCGCAGCAAACCTCCTGTCGAACGCCGACGAGACGCCCAATGCCAAAGCCAGCAGAATCTTCCCCGAGGCGGCGCGGTTCAATACCGCGATGTTCAGGGTCAAGGGAAAACAGCTCACCGTCGGCCAGTTTCACCAGCGCATGCGCTCCTTCTTGGAAGCCCGCATCGGCAAATACAGCGATGTCGAAACCCGCGTGAAAGAGGCTGACCTGTCCTGGACAGCCGGTATCGAGAATATCGTCTACGATTTGGGCAAACGGCTGGCGATGGTGTCAGGTTTTCAGCACTAGGCGTGACCGGCAGCGACGCTGAGATGCGCGAGGTCGATACCGATCGAAGCGAGAATCCGGTCGTATTTGCGCTCAATGTCGGTATCGAACAGAAGCTCCGCAGTTGCCGGGCAGGTCAGCCAGCCGTTCTCGGCGATTTCGCTTTCCAGCTGGCCGGCGCCCCAGCCCGAATAGCCGAGCGCCATCAGCGCGTGCCGAGGTCCGCGGCCCGACGAAATGGCGCGCAATATGTCGACGGTCGCGGTCAGGCAGATCTCGTCGGAGACGGTCAGCGACGATTCCACCCGGTAGTCGCCCGAATGCAGGACGAAGCCGCGGCTGCGGTCGACCGGTCCGCCGTTGCGCACGACGAAGTCACGGGCCTGCGCGGGCAAGCGGATCGCCTCCTGTTCGTTCATGATGCCGAGCTGGACGAGAAGATCCGGAAACAGCATCTGCTGCGTCTGATTGATGATCAGGCCCATCGCGCCTTCGTCGCTGTGCGCGCAGATGTAGATGACGGAGCGCGTGAAGCGGTCGTCCTTCATGCCGGGCATGGCAATCAGGAACTGGTCGTCGAGAAAGCCGCGTCCTGCGACCATCTTCTTGTGGCGCAACAAGTCCATGACAGGCAGCGTAACGCGTTTTGGAAGCGCCGAAAAGATGTGCCGCGCGCGATTTGGTCTCGGCTTTGCATCTAAGGTCACGCAAATATGATAACAGCGAAGCCATGAAATCATTGCGCAGCCATGAACGGACGCTCAAATCACCGCCATGCAAAGCTTGAAAGTCCTGCTGCTCAGCGCCGCTGTTGGATGTGGAACCGGCCTTCCCGCTGCAGCCTCCTCGTCGATCTGGTACAACACCGAAGGCGGCAAAGTGCGGCTTGTGACCACCGGCAAGCCCGACGAAGCCGGGCGCATCCATGGCGTCCTCGATATTGCGCTCAAGCCTGGCTGGAAAACCTACTGGCGCGATCCGGGCGACGCGGGCGTGCCGCCGCAAATCGATGTCTCGGCCAGCACCAACATTGCTAACGCGATTTTTTCGTTTCCGCCGCCCCAGCGCCACGACGACGGCTACGGCAAATGGGCCGGCTATGACCATCCGGTTTCGCTGCCGGTGACGTTCACGTTGTCGGCGCCGAACGAGCCGGCCGTCATCGATGCCGATATCTTTCTCGGCATTTGCGAGACGATCTGCATCCCGGTGCAGACGAGGCTGACCGTCGATCCGGGCTCCGATCCGGACAATGTCGAAGACGCCGATTTGGTGAAGGCGGCCCTCGCAACCCTGCCGGCCCCTGCAAGGCCCGATTTCGGCATCAATATCCTGCCGGGTGACCGCGAGACACTGATTGTCGAGGCGAGCTTTCCGGGCAATCCGAAGGCGGCGGATTTCTTCGTCGCCGGTGAGCGGGATTACATGTTCGGCGTGCCGGCTCGCAGCGAAAAGGACGGCAAGCTGGTGTTTACCGTGCCGATCCTCGACAGGCCGACGACGACGCCGACGGATGGCGGACTTTACTACACGCTGACAACGGCGGTCGGCGCGGTCGAGGGACAGCTGCCTTTCCCTTGATCCCGAGCAAAGGATGTTCAGGTCGAACATCCTTTGCTCCAGGCTCCCCCAACGGTTGCGGGAAAGATCTGAGTTCGCTATCGCAAGGATACTCCCTTCCATTTGTCAAATGAGGACCATCATGATGATTGCCGTTGGCGACAAGCTGCCCCAAGCGACCTTCAAGACGATGACTGCCGACGGGGCAAAACCGATCACGACGACCGAGATTTTCTCGGGAAAGAAGGTTGTGCTGTTCGCCGTTCCCGGCGCTTTCACGCCGACCTGCAGCAACAACCATCTGCCCGGCTATCTGGATAATTACGACGCCATCCTGGCGCGCGGCGTCGACACCATCGCCGTCGTCGCCGTCAACGATGTTCACGTCATGGGGGCTTGGGCCCGCTTCAGCGGCGGCGAAGGCAAGATCCTTTACCTTGCCGACGGCAATGGCGACTTCGCCAAGTCGATCGGCCTCGACGCCGACCTCTCCGGCGGTGGCATGGGACTGCGTTCGAAGCGGTTCTCGATGATCGTCGACGACGGCAAGGTCATCGCGCTTAACGTCGAGACAAAGCCTGGCGTTGATGAATCCGGTGCGGCTCATATTCTCGGACAGCTTTCCGTTCTGGCGACAGCATAGGCCACAGTCGCCTTTTAGAACGTCGCGCGTCCCAAGGACGCTTCAAGACTTTCGAATCGGCGCATGATCCTTTCCGAAAGCCGATTCCGGTTTTCGGGATCGTGCGCTGGCTCTTCGGGACTGCTTGCTTTTGGGGGACCTCGATGATGTTTGATATCTTCTGGCGCGCTGTGGCGATCGGCATCGGCGCCACGGCGCTCATGGACCTCTGGGCGATTTTCCTGAACACGGTGTTTGCTCAGCCGCGGCCGAACTGGGGGCTGGTCGGCCGCTGGGTCTGGCATCTGAGGGACGGCAAGGTCTTCCACGAAGATATCGGCGAGGCAGCACCCTACGCGCATGAATCGGCGCTGGGCTGGGCCTTCCACTATCTTGTCGGCATCGTCTACGGCATCATTCTGGCCGTTTTGGCGGGAGCGGCGTGGCTGGCGGCGCCGACCTTCCTGCCGGCCTTCATCCTCGGCATCGTCACCGTGGGCGCCGGCTGGTTCCTGCTGGCGCCCGGCATGGGCGCCGGCTGGGCCGCATCAAAGCGCCCCAACCCCATGCAGATCCGCGCCCTCAACCTGGTGTCGCATACGGTGTTCGCGCTCGGGCTTTTCGGCACGGCGCTGCTGATCCGCTGAACACGGAGGACCAGACTGGTTTAGTAGCTCTGGGTCGAGCGCCGCATTTTCTTGGCTGCCGGCTGCTTGGCTTGGGTGCTTTCCTTGGCCGAAAGGAGCGCGGGCCTGGCCGACTTGTTCTTGAACGGCGCCATGCCGAGCCGCGCCAGTTCGTCGGCACGCTCGTTCTCCGGATGGCCGGCATGGCCCTTGACCCAGTGCCAGACGACCTGATGACGGCTGCGCGCCTCGTCGAGTGCCTGCCACAGTTCGGCATTCTTCACCGGTTGCCTGGCGGCCGTCTTCCAGCCGTTGCGCTTCCAGCCATCGATCCAGCTGAAAATGCCGTCCTTGACATAGTTGCTGTCGGTATAAAGATCGACGGCGCAGGGTTCTTTTAGCGCATTGAGCGCCGAGATGGCGGCCAAAAGTTCCATGCGGTTGTTGGTGGTAGCAGCCTCGCCGCCCGACAGTTCTTTCGTGATGCCGTTGAAGCGCAGGACCGCCCCCCAGCCGCCCGGCCCCGGATTGCCCGAACAGGCACCATCGGTGAAGATTTCAACGCGCTTGGTCATGTCAGTCCGTATTCGGAAGGGGATTTGATCGCCCGGTGGAAGCGCATCCTGCGGATGTACTCGGTCGGGTCGCGTTTTATGACCAGCCCGCCGTTGGCAACAGTCAGCCAGTCGTAAAGCCGGGTCAGCATGAAGCGCAGTGCCGAGCCGCGCGCCAGCATCGGCAGCGCGGCTTTCTCGTCGCCGCTCAAGGGTCGCACGCTCTGGTAGCCGGCAAGCAGCGCCGTGCCCTTGGTCAGGTTGAAAGAAAAATCTTTCTCGAAGCACCAGGCGTTGAGGCAGGTGGCGACATCATAGGCGTAGAGATCATTGCAGGCGAAATAGAAGTCGATCAGCCCGGACAGTTTTTCGCCGAGGAAGAAGACATTGTCCGGGAAAAGATCGGCATGGATGATGCCTTCCGGCAGGCCTTTGGGCCAGTTCCGCTCGAAATCGGCGAAGTCGGCATCGACTTCGGCCGCAAGTCCCGGCTCGACCTCGTCGGCGCGCGCGTGGGACGCGTTCCACAGCTTACGCCAGCCATCGATGGCAAGGGCGTTCGGGCGGGTCATGGGAAAGTCCTGACCCGCGAGATGGAGTTGCGCCAGCGCCTTGCCGACCTCACCGCAATGCGCTGCCGTCGGTCGCCGCAGCGACAGGCCTTCGAGGAAGGTGATGATGACCGCCGGCCGGCCGGCAAGCGCGCCGATGACGGTGCCGTCGTGCGCGGTGACCGGAAGCGGGCACGAAATGCCTTTTCTCGCGAGATGGCCCATGAGGCCGAGGAAGAACGGCAGGTCGGCCTTGTCGACGCGCTTTTCGTAGAGCGTCAGGATGTAGGAGCCGCTGGTGGTGTGCAGCAGGAAATTCGAGTTCTCGGTGCCTTCCGCGATGCCCTTGTAGGACAGGAGATCGCCGACCGGATAGGGCTTCAGGAACGCGCCGAGCTCACTTTCATTGACGTCGGTGTAGACCGCCATGGACCTTACGCGGCCCCATTGACGAAGGCCATGTCGGCCGCCGTCAGTTCGACATCGCGCAGGACCCGCATCACCGGAAAATCCTCCGTTTCAGTGGCCGTCACCGCCAGCTCGATCGTCACATTGAAGCGCTGCCGGAAGGCGTCGATGATCTCGTCAACAATGATTTCCGGCGCCGAAGCGCCTGCCGACAGGCCGAGCGTCGAGATGCCGGCAATGTCAGTCCACGGAATTTCGGAGGCGCGCTGCACGAGGAGTGACATCGAGGCGCCGGCGCGTTCGGCCACTTCGACAAGACGCCGCGAATTGGAGGAGTTGGGGGCGCCGACGATCAGGAAGAGATCGGCACCAGCGGCGGTCTCCTTGACCGCCTCCTGACGGTTGGTGGTGGCATAGCAGATCGATTCCGCGGCCGCCGCATGTAAATCGGGAAAACGATCCTTAAGCACGCGGATGATGCCGGCGGTATCCTCGACCGAGAGCGTCGTCTGGGTGACGAAACCGAGTGCCTGCGGGTCGGCGGGCACCAATTTCACGGCGTCAGCTTCGGTCTCGATCAAGGTGACGGCGCCGTCCGGCAATTGCCCCATCGTGCCGATCACTTCGGGATGGCCGGCATGGCCGATCAGAAGCACGTGGCGGCCAAGCCGCTGATGGCGCATCGCCTGCTTGTGGACCTTCGACACCAGCGGGCAGGTGGCGTCGAGATAGAAGAGGCTACGCGCCTGGGCGTCCGCCGGCACCGACTTCGGCACGCCATGCGCCGAAAAGACGACCGGGCTCTGGCGATGCTCCGCCGGTATCTCGGAGAGTTCCTCGATAAACACCGCACCCAGGCTTTGCAGCCCCTCGACGACGTAGCGATTGTGCACGATCTCGTGGCGGACATAGACCGGCGCGCCGTATTTCTTCAGCGCCAGAACGACGATCTGGATGGCGCGGTCGACGCCGGCGCAGAAGCCTCTGGGCTGGCAGAGCCTTATCGTCAGCGGTGGCTTTGTGGTCGTGTGAAGCATGATTCCCGGCCGGTTGGTCGTATCGTGAACCCAGGTGAGCTCAAGGCGCGAAATGAGGTGCGCACCCCTGCCCTGTCAAGGGCGCCAGCGGCGATCATTTCTCTTTCGCCGGGCGGCGAAGCCTGAAGATGAGGACGCCGGCAAGGGCAGCGGCAAGGCCATACCAGGTTACGGCGTATTGCAAATGGCTGTTCGGCAGGTTGATGACGGTAACACCGCCGACCGGCAGCCCACCCGGGTTCGGGGTAGCGTCCGCGTCGATGAAGAATGGCACCAGCCCTGCGCCGGCCGGCAGACCCGCGCTCGCCGCCATGGCGTCGCGATCCTTCCAGTAGAAGATGTTCTTCTGCGGATCATTGTCGGGAAGCATCATCGAGGGCTTCGCCGGCAACGGGTTGCGGGCGAGCCCCGTCACCGTCACTTGGCCCTCTACCTGGCTTTGCGGGCGCTTGGCCGCATCCTTGAGATCGTAGGGCACGAAGCCGCGATTGATCAGGACGAAACGGCCGTCCTCCAGATGCAATGGGGTGAAGACATCGAAACCGGACTGGCCCTGCCAGGTCGCGAAGAAATGTCGCTCGCCTTTATGCAGGAAAGTGCCGGTTGCCGTCACCGGCGTGTAGTCGACATCGCCGGAGGCGGCGAACCGTTTTTCGACCTCGGCCAATGGCACGGGCGCCGAATGTGTGCGCTGGTCGATTGTCTGGATAAGACCCTCTTTCCAGTAGAGGCGCTGGACCTGCCAGGTGCCGAGCGCCAGCAAGATGAAGAACAGCACGAGGCCGAAGCCAAGCAGCAATGCCGTCTTCGGCCGCGAACGGCCTGCGACCGAACCGGATGTCGTGCTCATTCGCCGAGGTCCAGCCTGCCCTCGGCCGCCTTGTTGCGGTACTGCAGCGTCAAAAGCACGCCTTTGATCAGCCTAAGCGCCCCAAGGCATAGCACCAGCGTCAGCGGTATCCACAGCATGAGATGCAGCCAAAGCGGGGGACTAAGCGTCACCTCCATCCACAGCGCCAGCCCGACGACGATGAAGCCGATGATCAGGATGACGAACACCGCCGGACCGTCGCCGGCATCGGCGTAGGAATAGTCGAGGCCGCAATTGGCGCAGCGCTTGCCGACGGTGAGAAAACCGGAAAACAGCCGCCCCTCGCCACAGCGCGGGCAGCAGCCGTGCAGGCCGGCCGAAATCGGATCGATTGGTGGCCAGATCGCCTTGTCGTCGCTCATTGCGATATCTTAGTGCCGTTCGCCCCAAAAGATAAGGCGGCCACGTCGCCGCAGCCGCCTCGTCACATTCCCTTAAAGATTTCAGTGACCTTCGATCACCGCGCCGCTCGATGCCCAGACATAGATGGACGCGAACAGGAACAGCCAGACCACGTCGACGAAGTGCCAGTACCAGGCGGCCGCCTCGAAGCCGAAATGCTGCTTTGGCGTGAAATCGCCCTTCATCGCGCGGACCAGGCAGACCAGCAGGAAGATGGTGCCGATGATGACATGGAAGCCGTGGAAGCCGGTCGCCATGAAGAAGGTGGCGCCGTAGATCGAATCCCTGAAGCCGAACGGCGCGTGCATGTATTCGTAAGCCTGCACCATGGTGAACAGCATGCCGAGACCGACGGTCAGCACCAGGCCGTTGATCAGCCCCTTGCGGTCGCCATGAATAAGCGCGTGGTGCGCCCAGGTCACCGTGGTGCCAGACAAAAGCAGGATGACGGTGTTGTAGAGCGGCAGGTGGAAGGGGTCGAGAACCTCGAGGCCCTTCGGCGGCCAGACACCGCCGGTGAAGGCGGCGCGGGCGTATTGCTGTGCCTCGCCGGGAAACAGGCTGGCGTCGAAGAAAGCCCAGAACCAGGCGACGAAGAACATCACCTCGGAAGCGATGAACATGATCATGCCGTAGCGCAGATGCAGCGACACGACACGCGTGTGGTGGCCTTCATGCGCTTCCTTGATGGTGTCCGACCACCAGGCGTACATGGTGTAGATGACGATCAAGAGGCCGATGAAGAACAGCCACGGATTGGCGATGTTGAAGCCGAAAATAGGAAAATCGCCGCCCTTGAGATACTGCATGTAACAGACGCCGCCGATCGCGGTGACCAGCGCGCCGACCGAGCCTAGGAACGGCCACGGGCTCGGGTCGACGAGATGGTAGTCATGTTGTGGTTTTGCGTGCGCGTCTGCCATATCAACCCCCGAGGCTTCGTTCGGTGTGTGAAACTTTGTTGCTTGTGCCTTCGGCCGGCGCCGACGACGCGACCGGTTTGTTCTTCTCGTTCTTCTCGACCGGGAACATCGTGTAGGACAGGGTAATCGTCTTCAAGTCCTTCAGCTCCGGCGCATTGACGATGTCGGGATCTACATAGAACACGACCGGCATGTCCAGCGTCTCGCCAGGCTTCAGCGTCGTGTCGGTGAAGCAGAAACACTCGACCTTGTTGAAGTAGGATCCCGCCAGTTCCGGCTGCACGTTGAAGGTCGCGCGGGCGGTGGTGGCGCGGACGAACTTGTTGGTCGCGCTGTAATGCGCCTGGGCCGTCTCGCCTATCTTGATGGTGACCGAGCGGGCGACCGGTTCGAACTGCCAGGGCACGCCGGCTGTGTTGGCGTCGAAGCGGATGGTGATGTCGCGGTCGAGCACGCGGTCGGCATATTGCTGCGTTGCGCGTTTCACGGTGCCGCCGTAACCGGTCGCCTGGCAGAACATCGCGTAGAGCGGCACCGCGGCATAGGCCATGCCGATCATGCCGCCGAAGAAGGCGATGCAGACGCCGGCGACGATGCGGTTGGTGTTCTTCTTTTGAGGATAGGTCACTGTTTGGCGGTTCATCTTGAGCCTCACATCGTTCCGGTGAGGTTGTGACCGAATTTCACGACGGTCGCGATATAGAAGATGACGACAAGCACCGCCAACGCCAGGCCGATGGCTACCGAACGGTTGCGCCGCGCCTTCTGCTGGCGCTCGGTCAGCGTGACGAGTTCAAGCTTCTTGTCGGCCATGGTCATGCTCCGCCCGCCAGCGCACGCCCGACAACGCAGTCGGCAAGATAGATGGCGAAAATGGCAAAGAGGTAGAGCAGCGAGTAGCCGAACAATGCCTTGGCCGGCTTCATCACATGGTCGTCGTCCGCCATCTGCAGCACCTTCCACGCATACCAGACGAAGCCGGCGCCAAGCAGCACCGCTAGGGCGCCATAGGCGGGTGTGGTGAAACCGAGCGCCCATGGCAGCACGCCAACCGGCGCAAGGATCAGCGCGTAGGCGAAGATCTGGCGTCGGGTCGAAGCCTGGCCGGCGACATTCGGCATCATCGGGATTCCGGCCCTGGCATAGTCCTGTGACTTGAAGAGAGCGAGCGCCCAGAAATGCGGCGGCGTCCACAGGAAGATGATCAGGAACAGGACGACGCTTTCCAGGCTGACCGTTCCGGTCACCGCTGCCCAGCCGATCACCGGTGGAATAGCGCCGGCAGCACCGCCGATGACAATGTTCTGCGGCGTCCAGCGCTTCAGCCACATCGTATAGACGACGGCATAGAAAAAGATGGTGAAGGCCAGGAGCGTCGCCGACAGCCAGTTGACCAGCACACCGAGCGTCATCACCGACAGCACCGACAGCACCAGGCCGAAACTCAACGCCTCGCCGGGCCGGATGCGGCCGGCCGGCACCGGACGGCCGGCGGTCCTGGTCATCACTGCATCGATATCGGCGTCATACCACATGTTGAGCGCGCCTGAGGCGCCAGCGCCAATGGCAATAGCCAGGATAGCGACCACCGCCAGAAGCGGGTTGATGGTCACAGGCGCCGCGACCAGGCCGACAAAGGCGGTGAACACCACCAGCGACATGACGCGCGGCTTCAACAGGGCGAAGAAATCGCCCGCCGTTGCTTCCGACATGCGAAAGCCCGGTTCGTCAGTCAATGTGTCGTCGACAAGGGCCATGCGTACTTAAAGTCCATTATTCCGTTGGCCAAAACCGCCGGGCGGACCGGCGGTTCCGTATTCGCTCAGGCAGAAGCCTATTTGATCTTCGGCAGCTGTTCCCACTGATGGAAAGGCGGCGGCGAAGGCAGCTGCCATTCGAGCGTCGTCGCACCCTCGCCCCATGGATTGGCGCCGGCTACCCGCTTCTTTTGGAAGGCCTCAAACACGCCATAGAGGAAGATGACCACGCCGACAGCCGAGATATACGACCCGTAGGACGACACCATGTTCCAGCCGGCAAACGCATCGGGATAGTCGATGTAGCGGCGCGGCATGCCGGAGAGGCCGAGGAAGTGCTGCGGGAAGAAGACGAGGTTGACGCCGACGAAGGTGACCCAGAAGTGGGTGTTGGCGATGACAGGCGAGTACATGTAGCCGGTCATCTTCGGGAACCAGTAGTACCAGCCGGCGAAGATGGCAAAGACCGCGCCCAGCGACAGCACATAGTGGAAATGTGCGACCACATAATAGGTGTCGTGCAGCGGGCGGTCGAGACCGGCATTGGCAAGCTGGACGCCGGTAACGCCGCCGACGGTGAACAGGAAGATGAAGCCGATCGCCCACAGCATAGGGGTCTTGAGCGAAATCGACCCGCCCCACATGGTGGCAATCCACGAGAATATCTTCACGCCAGTCGGCACCGCGATAACCATGGTGGCGAAGACGAAATAGCGCTGCGTGTCGAGCGACAGGCCGGTCGTGTACATATGGTGCGCCCAGACGATGAAGCCGACCGCACCGATCGCGACCATGGCATAGGCCATACCGAGATAGCCGAAGATGGGCTTCTTAGAGAAGGTCGAGACGATGTGGCTGACGATGCCGAAGCCCGGCAGGATCAGGATGTAGACTTCCGGGTGCCCGAAGAACCAGAACAGATGCTGGAACAGGATCGGGTCGCCGCCGCCATCCGGCGCGAAGAAGGTGGTGCCGAAATTGCGATCGGTCAAAAGCATGGTGATGCCGCCGGCCAGAACCGGAAGCGACAACAGCAGCAGGAAAGCGGTGATCAGCACCGACCAGGCGAACAGCGGCATCTTGTGCAGCGTCATTCCGGGCGCGCGCATGTTGAAGATGGTGGTGATGAAATTGATCGCGCCGAGGATCGACGACGCGCCGGCGATGTGCAGCGACAGGATCGCAAGATCCATCGCCGGTCCCGGCTGGCCCGACGTCGATAGTGGCGGATAGATCGTCCAGCCGCCGCCGACGCCATACGCGCCAGGCGCGCTCGGCACGAAGGCCGAGATGATCAACAGGATGAAAGCCGGCGGCAGCAACCAGAACGAGACGTTGTTCATGCGCGGGAAGGCCATATCGGGCGCGCCGATCATGATCGGCACCATCCAGTTGGCGAAACCGCCGATCAACGCCGGCATGACCATGAAGAAGATCATGATCAGCGCATGCGCGGTGGTGAAGGCGTTGTACATGCTCTTGCCACCGTCGAGCGCGGCGTCGGCGTTCAAGCCGTAGACCATCTGCGCCAGGCCGGTGAAAATCTGGATCCCCGGCTCCTGCAGCTCCATGCGCATCACGACAGAAAGGGCACCGCCGACGCAGCCCGCCATGATCGCGAAGATCAGATAGAGCGTGCCGATATCCTTGTGGTTGGTCGAATACACCCACCGGACCCAGCCATGATACGGCTTATGGTCGTGATCGTCGTGAGCTGCAGCGTCTGCCATGTTCGGCTCCGTTCCCTGATCTTTTCTGGTCGCGGCATCAGTTGCCGGCGGCCGCTACCTTATCTTTGCTGTCGACCTCGGCCATCAACGCCTTGTTGGCGCCAGGAAGGTCGGAGCTGGCTGCCGCCAGCCAGGTCTTGTACTGGGCGTCGGAGACGACGCGGATCGCGATCGGCATGAAGGCGTGGTCCTTGCCGCAAAGCTCCGAGCACTGGCCGTAATAGAGGCCTTCCTTTTCCGCCTTGAACCAGACCTCGTTGATGCGGCCCGGAACCGCGTCGGTCTTGATGCCGAAGGACGGCATGGCGAAGGCGTGGATCACGTCTGCCGCTGTCACCAGCACGCGGGTCATGGTGTTGACCGGTACCACCATCTCGTTGTCGACGGCGAGCAGGCGCGGATAAACGCCGCGATCTTCCTTGCCTGCCGCAGCGCGGTCAGAATCCGCCAGGATCGCCGAATTGAAGGAAAGCGTGTTTTCGGTCTGGTATTCGTAATCCCAGTTCCACTGGTTGCCGGTCGCCTTGATGGTCAGTTTGGCTTCTTCCGGCGGCGTGTATTGCGCGGTCAGAAGCTGGAACGACGGGATGGCGAGGCAGAGCAGGACGACGACCGGCCCAACCGTCCAGATCACCTCGATCAGCGTGTTGTGGCTGGTGCGCGAGGGGGTCGGGTTGACGCTGGCGCGGAATTTCACGATGCAATAGGCGATAAGAGCGAGCACGAAGAGGGTGATCGGCACGATGAACCACAGCGTGTAGTGCTCGAACCAGGCGATCTGCCGCATCATCTCGGTGGCGGCGGGCTGGAAGGTCACTTCCCACGGCGCAGGCTGGGCGGCATGGGCCGATGCACCGGTGAACAGTGTGGCAGCCCAAGCGCTTGCTAGGAGTTTGGCGCCTGCTAGGAATTTTCTCATTGCCGTCATTATCTCCCAGTTCCTCGCGATCGGACCGCAAGAATATCGAACAACGCCGGGACGGGAATCCCGGACAGTCCCGAGGCTGGTTCAAACCATACTCTATTTGCCTCTGCAAGAAAGGAGCGGAGGAAACCGTGCGGCATTTTTGCGCGCAAGCGCGGCGGCGCATTTTGGCGGCGGCCGCGGCGGTGGAAGCCCGAGCGGCGGAGTGTCCTGGCAAAATGCGCCGGCCGGTCGCAATTCGGGCGAATTTGGCACGGAAAAGCGCACAATTGTCTTGGTCGAAGCAGGCCGGCAGTGGTCTCATCCTTTACTTGCCCTTGGCGCGGCTTAAAGTGCCGTGATTCGCAATGGAGCCGTCATGAACTCTTGGCTTTGGGGACTTGGGCTTTCGAGACTTAGGATTTCGAGGACCTTGGCGAAGGTCATCTTTCTCGTTGGCTTGTCTGGCCTGTCCGTTGTCAGCCAGGTCAATGCCGCGCAGCCAAGCGGCAAGGTGCGGTCGACGCATGGCGCGTGGTCGATTATCTGCGACACGCCGGCCGGCGCCACATCAGAACAATGCGTGATGATGCAGAACGTCGTCGCTGAGGACCGTCCCGAGATGGGGCTTTCGGTCGTTGTGCTGCGCACCGCCGACAACAAGGCCGAAATCCTGCGCGTGCTGGCCCCGCTCGGCGTTCTATTGCCCAACGGGCTTGGCCTCAATGTCGACGGCAAGGACATCGGCCGGGCCTATTTCGTGCGCTGCTTCCAGGACGGCTGCTATGCCGAGGTCATTCTCGAAAAGCCGCTGCTCGACACGCTGAAGACCGGAACGTCGGCCACCTTCATCGTCTTCCAGACGCCGGAGGAAGGCATCGGCATTCCCGTAGAGCTCAAGGGTTTTGCCGACGGTTTCGCCGCCCTGCCTTGAACCGGTCAGACGCCCAAATCCTTACCAATGAAAGAGATTGTGACCGGCCTTTAGCTACAGCGCCGCGCGTCCAGGGACGCACAAAGGACGCTGTAGCGCTTTGATTTTGCGCATGATCCTTTCCGAAAATCGACTCCGATTTTCGGGGTCATGCGCAGACAATGGTCATTGCCGATTGTCTGGACGCGCCTTCGCGCCTACATCGTGAGGACAATCTCTTTCCACGGACGGACCTGCCATGAACAGCCTGATCGGCCAATTCGACATTTCCGACGATCGCATCAAGCAGATCGTCGCCGAGACCATCAACGGCGCCGACGACGGCGAATTGTTCCTCGAATACAGCGAGAGCGAAGCGCTGATGTTCGACAATGGCCGGCTGAAGACCGCCAATTTCAACACCGACCAGGGTTTTGGGCTACGCGCCGTCGCCGGCGAAGCCAGTGGCTACGCGCATTCCAGCGATCTTTCCGAAGCATCGCTGCTGCGCGCGGCCGACGCGGTCTCAACGGTCAAGGGCGGCTATTCCGGCATGCTTGCCGCGGCGCCTGCCCGCACCAACCGTCATCTCTACGGCGACGAGAACCCGATCCCCTCGCCCTCCTTCGAGGCCAAGGCCAAGCTCCTTCAGGAAATCGATGCGTGGCTGCGAGCCGAGGATCCGCGCGTGCGACAAGTGACGGCTTCGCTCGCCGCCTCCTGGCAACATGTCGAGATCGTGCGTGCCGACGGCCAGGTGGTGCGCGACATTCGCCCGCTGGTCAGGATCAACGTGTCGGTGGTGGTCGGCAATGGCGACCGCCAGGAGAGCGGCTCCTACGGCATGGGCGGGCGCAAGGCGTTTGGCGAGTTCCTGGTCGAGGAGAGCTGGAAGCACGCGGCCAAGGAGGCGCTGCGGCAAGCGCTGATCAACCTCGAGGCCATTCCGGCGCCGGCCGGCACGTTCGACATCGTGCTGTCCAGCGGCTGGCCGGGCGTCATGCTGCACGAGGCCGTCGGCCACGGGCTGGAAGGCGACTTCAACCGCAAGAAGACATCGGCCTTCGCCGGGCTGATGGGCCAGCAGGTGGCCGCGAAAGGTGTCACCGTCGTCGACGACGGCACCATGGCCGAGCGGCGCGGCTCTCTGACCGTCGATGACGAAGGAACACCTTCGGCCCGCAACGTGCTGATCGAAGACGGCAAGCTTGTCGGCTATATGCAGGACCGCCAGAACGCCCGGCTGATGGGCATGAACGCCACCGGCAACGGACGGCGCGAAGGCTACGCGCATCAGCCGATGCCGCGCATGACCAACACCTACATGACCTCAGGCGACATGGAGCCGGACGAAATCATCGCCTCGGTCAAGAACGGCATCTATGCCGTCTCCTTCGGCGGCGGCCAGGTCGACATCACCTCGGGCAAGTTCGTGTTCGGCTGCACCGAGGCCTACATGATCGAGAACGGCAAGGTGACGCAGCCGATCAAGGGCGCCATGCTGATCGGCAATGGGCCTGACGCCATGCACCGCGTTTCGATGATCGGCAACGACATGAAGCTCGACACCGGCATCGGCATGTGCGGCAAGGCCGGCCAGGGCGTGCCGGTAGGCGTCGGCCAGCCACATCTCAGGATGAACCAGATGACGGTGGGTGGCACCAGGGTTTGAGCGGCCAGCCTGTCGAGGTAGGCCTGTTCGAAACTCCCGTTATAGCCATGAAGCCGGTGTTTTCGGCAGGCGATGATCGGGATCGACGACACCGAGGCGCGGGGCGTCGTCCTCGTTCCAGCGCCAGAGCGCGACGCATGTGCCGCCGGGCGACATGAAGGATGGATAGATCACGCCATGTAGTCCATCGGCAAGCAAGCGATCTCTTAGCCTGTGCGTCTCTGGCACAAGGTCTCGATCCAGCATGTCGCGCCACTCACACCGATGAATGTCCGTAGTTGCCCCGAGTTCGGTCAGCGTATCGGCGTCGGTCAGGTCGGCCAGCCGCGCGCCTGAAAGCTCGAGTTGGGCGATCAACGCCGGATGCTGGACGAAGCCCTGATTGTATTCGGCCCAGGCAGTGGACAATTCCCGCGCCGCATAGATCGCCGGGGCGCCCACAGGATTCCAGCGGCCGCCAAAGCGGGCAGCACCCTCACCGGAAAGCGGCAGATGCGCCCAGCGCGGCACGAAGGCACGCCATAGGCTCAGCCTGGTTTCAGGCATAGATGCCGGAGCGGACTGCCTCCAGATAGGCAAGCACCTTATCCGTCTTGCCTTCCCGAACCAGATCGTAGGCGGTCTTTCCCGCCCAGCCGGGGATCGGCTGATGCTTGAACCAGATCGCCGCACGCTGCTCATTGCCGGCCATTTCGCCCGCCATCGCCAGAATGCGAACGACGGGACTAAGTGCAGCGTCGACCTTGCGCGCGCCGGCCTTGGCGGCAAGCGTGTTGCGCGCGACACCGATCAGGCCGGCCAGTTCCGTCAGGTTGACGCCGAGCAGTTCGGCGACCCGCCTTGCAGAGAGAAACGGCGTGCGCTCCTCGCCGAAGCGCGACGCTGGAATGTCGAGGGCTACTGCCATGGCGATTTCCTACCGCATTTTGACAACACCTCATCAAAATATGCTCAATCGACGCGCAATTCAAGCTCAACGGATGCCAACCTGCATTCCTGCCAGCCTACCGCCTTCGCCTCGGCTTCTCCAGAAGCGCGACGGCCTCAACATGCGGCGACCACAGGAACTGGTCGATCGGCGTCACGCTTTTCAGCGCATAGCCGCCGTCGATGAGGATGCGCAGGTCGCGCGCCAGCGTCACCGGATTGCAGGAAACCGCGGCGACCAGCGGCACGTCCGAACGGGCGATCTGCTTCGACTGGTCCTCGGCGCCGGCGCGTGGCGGATCGAAGACAATGCCGTCGAAGGCATTCAGCTCCTTGAAAGTGAGCGGCCGCCGGAACAGATCGCGGCGTTCGCTGGTCACCCGCTTGAGTCCGGTAGCGAAACGGAACGCCCTATCGAGCGCCGAAAGCGCTGCCGCATCGCCCTCCACCGCATGGACTTCCGACTTCGCGGCCAGGCGTAGCGCAAAGCTGCCGCAGCCGGCGAAGAGATCGGCGACCTTTTTGGCGCGCGCGAGGTGCCGGCCGACAATATCCGCCATCGCCTGCTCGGCGGCCTCGGTGGCCTGCAGGAAGGCGCCCGGCGGCACCGCGACAGCGATGCTGCCGAACGTGACAACCGGCTTTTTGGGCTCGATGATGATCTCGCCATCGATCGAGAGCCTGGCCAGCCCCTGAGCGATGACGAAGTTGGAGGCGACGCGGCGTTGGTTCTCACCAAGCTTGCCGGACTCGTGAACCGCGACATCGAGGCCGGAACCGGTCACCGTGACCGTCATGCGGAACGATTTCGTCGTTGCGCAAATCAATTCGGCGAGTGCTTTCAGACGGTCGAGCTTTGCGACGATCTCGGGCAGCGAGATCGGGCATTCCTCGATGGAAATGATTTCCGACGACAGCGCACGAACGAAGCCGAGCTGCATGCCGGCCTCACTCCGTCGGGCGGTGAACACGACGCGCCGACGCGTCTGCGGCGCGCACGGCAGTAGCGCGTCAACGTCGCAAACAATGCCCTTGCTGTTCAGCGCATGCGCAACCTTGTCGTGCTTCCACCGATGATAGGCTTCGGCCTCGAGATGCTGGATGGCGCAGCCGCCGCATTCGGTGAAATGCCGGCAGGCGGGGTCGATGCGAAGCGGCGACGCTTCCAGCACCGCCATCGGCGTGGCGCGATCTTTTTCGCGCGCGGCGGG
>NZ_RZTI01000117.1:0-19861 GCF_003997275.1 Mesorhizobium sp. M6A.T.Ce.TU.002.03.1.1 | reverse complement strand
CCATTGGTCTTGCCGCCGACCTTCTCGATGAACGCGGCGATCTGGCTCTCGGGAATGGCGCCCATGAAGCCGTCGACCGGCTGGCCGTCCTTGAAAGCGATGACCGCCGGGATCGACTGGATGCCGAGCTGTCCGGCGATCGAAGGATGGTCGTCGATATTCATCTTGACCAGCTTGACCTTGCCGCTGGCGGCCGTGACCGCCTTTTCCAGCAGCGGCGTCAGTTGCTTGCAGGGCCCGCACCATGGTGCCCAGAAATCGACCAGCACCGGCTGACGGCGCGACTCCTGGATGACGTCGGCGGCAAATGCGGCGGTCGTCGTGTCCTTGATGACGTCGACGGCGACCGGCGGCTCGCCAAGCGCGACTTTCGCGGGAGTGGCCTCGGTGCCGCCATACTGCACCGTGGTGGCATACTGCCCGCCATTGCTGCCAAATGGGCCGCCAAATTGATTGTTGTCGCTCATCTCGTCACCCTTTCGGTCGCGCCGCCGGCCACCGGCCCGGCGCGACGTCTAGATTCCTCACTTAGAAGTCGGTTTTGTCGTCATCCATGTGGCGATCATCCCGTGACTTTCAAGATAACAGCATCATGCCCGGTTGCCTCGACGAATTTGACGAGGTCGGCGGCGGCGATCGATGTCGTTGCCTCGTTGGTCAGCGGATGCGCGTTGATGATGGCATGGCCCATCAACTCCTGGTCGAGAACGACCTTGACCCGCCGCTCGGTATCGTTGATCACGCCGAACACCGTGACCGCGCCCGGAACGACGCCGAGAAGCTCCATCAGCATCTCCGGCTTGCCGAAGGACACGCGCCCGGCAGCGCCGATCACATGGTGGATCTGCTTGAGATCGACCACAGCCTCCTCGTCGACGCTGACCAGGAAGAAATTGTCCTTCTTATCCCTGAGGAACAGGTTTTTGGTGTGCCCGCCGGCGATTTCTCCGCGCAGCGCCTGCGAATCGGCGACCGTGAACAGCGGCGGATGACGCAGGGTCGAGACCTCGATCCCAAGATCGGCGAGAAAGGCAAAGAGCTCGGCTTCGGTTTTCGGCATGTTATTTCTTGTGGGGCTGCTTGTTGTCGCGGTTGGATCATGCCGTTTACGGCCAATGACGCGGCCGAGACAAGACCGTTGCGCAGCGAGGCTGCCGATTCCGTTGCTATCCACGCTACCGAAGGCTCGTTTACGTCGCCGGGTGCGGCCAAAAAACCTGCGATTTCCCTGTTGCAATCGCCGCGCCCTTCAGCCATATAGGCGCGGCTTGCGGCCAAAAAGTCGCGCGAGCGGGTGTAGCTCAGGGGTAGAGCACAACCTTGCCAAGGTTGGGGTCGAGCGTTCGAATCGCTTCACCCGCTCCAGTTTCTCTCAGGGAATCAAGCGATTAAATCGGCCGCCTTCGGGCGGCCGATTTGCTTTGTGGCCCTGTGTCGCGACCATGTCGCCACGGTGAGCTTTTCGTGCCAAAATCGGCGACGTATCGTCATCCATCTTTTCGCCTGGACCAGTTCAATCATAGATTGCCTTCATCTGAAGATGGGCCGTCAGTCTCACGCGGTGGTACTTTTTCGTTGACAGCCCGGAACGCTGAAAGGCGACCGCACCGGACAGCACTCGATCCGCATTAATGACCAATTCCGTGTCTGCTTTCGGTGGGTAGACGGCAACGCCGAGGACGTTGAAATCGCCGATTGCCATTGACGACCAAGAGTGGGGACGACCAAGAGTTGGAGATCTGCAATGCTACACTTTACTTCGCCGATCCACCCTGGCGAAATCTTGCGGGAGGAGTTTCTTGCCCCTCTGGGTCTGAAGCCTTACACGCTCGCCAAAAAGCTCGATGTGCCACGGACCAGGATTGAGCGCCTTGTGGCCGAAGTGACCCCCGTCACTCCCGACACTGCGCTTCGCCTTGCCAAGTTCTTCAATACGACGCCTCAGTTCTGGATGAACATGCAGGCCGCGTTTGACCTCACTATGGAAGCTGACGCGAAAAAGGAAGAGATCGCAGCGATTGACAGCTACGCCGAAGCGCCGCTTGCAGCTTAGCAGCAGGCGGACATCTTCGGCCGCCATATACGCCATCGATGAGAACCCGCTCGCCAGCTTGGGAACCGCATCGGTAGTCGGTCATTATATCGAGGAGCCGGCGGCTCCCCCCGTTCGGATGGAGAAATCATGCTGCGGATACCGATTGCTTTGTCTTTTCTTCTTGCCTTCAGCGCGCCCTCGACCACCTTCGCGCAGGACCCTTCCAAGAGCATAGAGAGCCAAACAGGCCGCATTGCTGTCGAGACCTTTGCCGAAGGGCTCGAACATCCCTGGGGCGCGACCTACCTGCCCGACGGCACGCTGCTGGTCACCGAGCGTCCGGGGCGCCTGCGGCTCGTCTCGACCGACGGGGCCGTTTCCGATCCGATCGACGGTGTGCCGGACGTCCTCGCCGACGGACAAGGCGGCCTGCTGGATGTGGCGCTCGATCCGGACTTTGCCAACAACCGGACGGTTTATCTCTCCTATTCGGAGCAGCGGAGCGGCGGCGCGGCCACGTCCGTCGGCCGTGGACGCCTGAACGAGAACGGGAGCGCGCTTTCGGGCTTCGAAGTGATCTTCCGGCAGGAACCAGCCGTCTCGAGCCGGCACCATTTCGGTTCCCGCCTGGTGTTCGCGCCGGACGGCAAGCTCTTCGTTACGCTCGGCGAGCGCGGCAAGGCGCAACAGGCGCAGGACGCGAGCAATCATCTCGGGACGGTCGTCCGCATCAATCCCGATGGTTCTGTGCCTGACGACAATCCCTTCGTCGGCAAGGACGGCGCCGACGAGATATGGTCCTACGGCCATCGCAATGTGCAAAGCGCAGCGATCCATCCCGAAACCGGCGTGCTCTGGACGGCGGAAATGGGGCCGCGCGGCGGCGATGAGCTAAACATTCCGGAAGCCGGCAGGAATTACGGCTGGCCCGTGGTCAGCTGGGGGCGGCACTATTCGGGCAAACGCATCCCCGATCCATCGACACGGCCGGAGTTTGCCGGCTCCATCCATAGCTGGACACCGGTCATCTCGCCTTCCGGCATGACCTTCTACACCGGCGACATGTTTGCCGATTGGCGAGGCGACCTCCTGATTGGCGGACTGTCCGCGGCAGGCATCGTTCGTGTCAGGATTGACGGCGAGCAGTTCGCCGGCGAGGAAGTCCTCGCTCTCGGCAGCCGCATCCGAGACGTGGTGCAGGCTCCCGACGGCGCGGTAATGGCGTTGACCGACGAGCCAGCGGGAAGGATATTACGACTGGCGCCGGCAGCGTCGCAGTGATCCCATGCGGCGCGACAGGAGCGGCACTTCGCGCGCCCGGCGTTGGCGGTCCTTTTGCAGAGATCGTCGGGGTTAAAACGCAATAGGCGGCAAGAACCGCCAGTGGTTCCTACCCTCGCCCCGCAGCCAGCCGCGATGTGTATCGCGTGATCGCGGAGGATTGCGTCTACGCGCTCCCATCGATTTCGCTATCTCGCTTTGCTGGCTTGTGACCGGCAGGCGTTTGTTCGCCGCGCAATACGCCCCGGATAGAGTTAGGACTTTTGCTTTTCAATCTCGGACCAAGGTCCCTTGCGGACGGCTGTATTTAAACGAAACTGGCTAAATAGCGGACCTTCATATTAGAGAGTCCTCACATTTATGATCCAGAACCAACCTGGCGGGACGGCGATTCGTAAGGAGAAACCATGAAAACTCGAACCAGTCTGTTCGCAACGGTCGCCGCTCTCGCCCTTGTCGCGTCTCCGGTCTTCGCCGGACCCGGCGGCAATGGCGGCGGGCACGGTAACGGCGGAAGCAACGGCAACGGCGGAAACTCTGGCGGGGCCGGATCGCAGGGACACGGAGCCGCAACTTCTGCGGCGGCTAAGGATAAGACGACGAGCGGAATTGCTCATGCGATGGCTGTCGTTTCGACGACGCCGGCCTCACCGCAGGCCACCCTATCCTTGCAGGCAGCCTTGGACAAGTTCCTGGCAAGAGAGGCCGACCCGGCAGAGTCTTCCGACGACACATCCGGCGAAATTCCTGACGCAGCCGAATAAAATTGCAATTCGTGCGTCCGCGGCGGCGCACCGCAACTATCGAAAATTCTTGCCCGGCTGGCGGGCTCCTTCATCTGTTTGGCCGATGCCATGGATCAAGGAAGAGCCCACATTGAGCCCAGATCCTCGGGGATCGCTGGACGGTCCTGCCCCTACAGACTGTCCAGAGAGCACCACCGGCTCCGGCCGGTGGTGCGTTTTTGCGTGGGCGCTCAACTGCACCAGCGGGGACTGGCACGGCATCGACGCCCGACTTTCAAAGGCCGGCCATCGATGCCAGATAGGGGGCCAGGGCAAGCGAATAGCTGGCCGTCAAATGGTGAAGGTCGCGCCAGACGATGATGTTGCCGGCGACTGCGGGACATAGGAGCGGGCCGCATATGGCATCGGTCATATCCACGAAGACCACATTCTTCTGCGACTTTGCTGCCAAGGCAAACGTGCTGTTCGATTCGACTTCACTGCGCTTGGTGAAGCATTTGGCCGGCGTGGTGCTCAAGCAATCGCCGGGATCGAATTTGATATAGGGTGTGTTGCGAATCGCGACGATTTGCGAGCCTGTTTCCACCAGCTCGCTCCAGACGCTCCGCAGGCCCTCGAGCATCTGTTCTTGTGGCACTGTGCCGTAGCCGGATTGACTGGTAAATATCAGATCCGGCTTCAGTTTGATGATCTCGGCGAGCACGTTCTCCCGCCATTCGGCACAAGACACGTAGGGTTTGCCATAGGCGACGATCGGGACACGGCTGAATGGACAGGCGGACTTTGTAAACGTGATCAGCTTGAGCTTGCGGCCCATGGCAATCCTGTCCAGCGCCGGGATCCATTGGGCGGCGTGAGAATCCCCCACAAGCACGATGGCCCTCGCACCGGCCGGATCGCCGAGAGAGCATCTCAATGGTTCTGCGCCTTCCTCCTGGTGGCACTTCGATAGATACGCAATCGGCAAATCCCGCTTCAGCCGGGCAAGGGGAGGAAGGAGATCCACGCCGTCGGGAACGGGAGCGTCGATGAGCAGCGCAGCCGGACCAGGATAGGAAAGCGTCCCGATCAAGGCCGTGTCGATGCTTTCGGTGCGTAGGGAATAGAGCAGGCCGCCGGAGACCGCCACGCAAGCAAGTATCGCAAAAGTGCCGTATCCCAGCGGTTTCCATTCGACACGGGCGCGAGCCTCTCGATATCGTTGTTCCACATATCGATAAGACAAGTCCGATAGTGCGGTGGTCAGCACAATCAGCCCAAGACCGTTGACCAGCGACACGGAGTAGCCCTGCGCCAGAAAGAAAATGATCAGTGGCCAGTGCCACAGATAGATCGAGTACGACCGGTCGCCGATGAAGCGAAGCATTTTCGAATCAAGCCCGCGAAACCGACCGCGTTCAACCTCGCCGGCCAGGATGACAAGAACGGTAGCAAGGGTCGGCAGCAAGGCGCTTGCGCCTGGGAAAGGCGTTGACGCGGAGAACAACAGGGCGGATGCGAGGATGCCTGCCACGCCCACCGCCGCCAATGACTGTCGTGCGAACGCTCCCAGTCGAAACCCGTGTCCGGTGAGGGCCAACAGCCCTCCCAGCGCCAATTCCCATATGCGCGTTTGGGTCACGAAATAAGCCTGCGCAGGGTCCATCTCGGTCAAGATCACCGACACGATCAGCGACCCGGTGAACACGAGCGACAATGCCCCGATCAATGAAAGTCTCAGCGGGAATCCTAGGCGACGCGCCAGCCAGATCACTGCGACCATGAGGAGCGGCCAGACGATATAGAACTGCTCTTCTATCGAGAGCGACCAGTAATGCTGTACCGGGCTCGGCAGGCTGTCGGCATCGAGATAGCTGACGGCGATCGAGGCCAGCCGCCAGTTCTGGACATAAAGGGCGCTGGCGGCGATCTGGTTGGCTGTTTCCTCCCAGCGCGCCTTCGAGAGGAAAAACAACGTCCCGCACAGCGTCACAAGCAGCACCAGGGTCGCTGCTGGCAGAAGCCGCCGGATTCGCCGGGAATAGAATTCGATCAGCGAGATCCGGCCGTCGCGCACTGCTGTTCGCGCAAGCAAGCCTGTGATGAGATAGCCCGAAATAACGAAAAAGACGTCGACGCCGACATATCCGCCGGGAAGAACATCCGGCCACAGATGAAAAACCACGACCAGAGCGACCGCGAGACCACGCAGCCCCTGTATATCCGGCCGAAACCGAGGTCCCTCGCGCACTGGCTGAAAACTGTCCCGCAATTCCGAACGGCCTGTCTCAAGAGAAATGTCGGACCGCAAACGTCAGACCACATCACGGGTCATTAGACGATATCAAAACCCGCTGGCGGCCACCATACCGCCGCACGCACCAAACGCGACGCACTGGAAGGGCCAGCGGCGTCAGTTCCGGGGAACCGCGAACATGTCGAAATTCTTCTTCCTGCCGAGATCGTTTTCGGTGAGTTTCGGACCGAACAGCGTCGTCGGCCCCACCAAATGGACATCGTAGCCCTTGTCGGCAAAGAACCGGCGCATCCGCACCCGCTCGTCCATCGAAAGATTGTGATTGACCTCGGACTTGATGTAGGGCCGGCATTCGTCGATCAGCGCGCCGATCGAGATCAAAACCGACAGATCATGCTGCTCCACATCGGTCTTGATGTAGCGCAGGCGCTTGATGCGCTGGCCGAGCCGGGCACGGATCAACGGCTCAATTCGCCGTCCCTCGACCGGGATACTGAAAGCGCTCCCGTGCTTCCACCGCGACACGCCGGTGTGGTCGCCGCCGTTCTCAAATCCCGGGTTGCCGTAGTCGAAGACGAACGACCCATCTTCCGGCGTCGCCGCGTAAGGAATCGGAAAAATATTCAGTCTGCAAGGGTTGAGCGCGGCATTGGCGCCGAGGATCGTGAAGGCAAAAGGGTTCGGCTCGAAAGCGAGGACCAGGCCCTGCGGCCCGCAGGCGAGGGCGATCGGTATCGTGCTGTCGCCAACCTGGGCACCAACGTCGATCGCCACGTCGCCATCGCTCAGGAACGTCCGCAGGTCATCGACTTCGCCCTGGGTGAGATCGAGGTCTGCCCCGCGCGGGTTCTTCCAGCGAGCGAATTCAATCTTCCCGTCTTTCGGGAGATCGATGACTTGTATCGAGTGGCCGTAAACGCGTGTTCTTGGCTTCAATCCAAGCAGATAGAAATATTCTTTTAGTCTCACCCCTTGCTGATAACGCAAACCATGACGGCATTTCAACCCGGGACTATCTGACGCCAGCGCCTCTGCGAAAATCCGACGGCGACATGCCGGCCAGCTTGCGGAACGACTTGTTGAAGGCGCTGAGCGAGCCGAAGCCGGAGTCCATCGCGACGCGCAGCACGTTGGCATCCTGGTGCATCAGCAGCGCCTGCGCGTAGCTGAGCCGCAGCAAGTTGACATATTCGTTGAGCGTCATGCCGGTCGATTTCTTAAAGATGCTCATGGCGTATTTGGGATGGATATCGGCCGTCGCCGCGATGTCCACACAGTCGATCTCGTAGAGGAAATTCTCCGCTATGAAGTCGCACATGCGCCCGACATTGCGCAGGGATTGCTGATCGAAAGGATTGCCTGCTTCCTGCTCGATCGAGGTTTCGGGTGCGAGCCGGTAGGGCTCGAACCGCACCCGCTCCAGCCGCAGCAACAGCTCATTCACGGCGTGCTCGGCCTTGGCTGGATCGCCTGACCGGACATAGCGGTTCCAGCGCTCGAAATTGTCGCTGTCGGACCGGTCGGTGGCATTGGTCACCAATGTCGCGCCCGTCATCAGCCGGTTGCGAATATCAGCGGGCAAATGCAGCCGGAAGAAATGCACCAGTGGCAGATGCGCGCCGGCGAAGACGGCATCGTCCGATGCATCGATCATCTGATGCGGCAGGCCGCCCCAGAACAGGCACATGTCGCCGGCCGAAAGCGAGATCTCGTGATCGTTCATGCGGTAGTGGACAGTGCCGCACATGATGAAGTTCACCTCGACCTGGGCATGCCAATGCGGCTTGAGCATCACCAGGGGATGATTGTGAAACGTCTGCAGGAGCAGCGGCAGGCCCTCCACGCTGCTGGCGCCAGGCTGGTAAAACGGTCTTTCCGGCATCTTACTTTCCGCCAATTCTTTATTCCCTTTGTCGCGGACAAGCCTTCGCCAGTGCCTAGTCTAGCCATGCTCGCGAAGAGAGAGCAAATGAAATGGGAGGATTTCGATGCGCACCATACTGACCTGCGCCGCGTTCGCGCTTGCCCTGGGCTCAGCCCCAGCCTTTGCGCAATCCGGCGAAATCACGATCTGGAGCTGGAACGTCGCCGCTTCATCGCTGAAGGCCACCATAGAAGGTTTCAACAAGCAGTTCCCCGATATCAAGGTCACGGTCCAGGATCTCGGCAACCAGCCGACCTACGACAAGTCGATCGCCGGCTGCGCCGCCGGCGGCGAGGGACTGCCTGATATAGTGACGATCGAGAACGGCGAGGCCGAGAACTACTGGAGCCAGTTCCCGGACTGCTTCGTCGACCTTCACACGCTGGGCTACACGGCCGAAGACCAGGCAAAATTCCCCGATTTCAAGCGCACCGAGCTCGAAGTGGAAGACAAGGCCTATGCGATGCCATGGGATTCGGGCCCGGTGGCGATGTACTATCGCCGCGACTTCTACGAGAAGGCCGGCGTCGATCCCGCGTCGATCAAGACCTGGGACGATTTCATTGCCGCCGGCAAGAAGATCCAGGACGCCAATCCCGGCGTGACGATGACCAACGCCGATTTCAACGGCGACTCCGAATTCTTCCGCATGATCGCCAACGAGCAGGGCTGCGCCTATTTCGCCGCCGATGGGCAGTCGATCACCGTCAATCAACCGGCCTGTGTGGCGTCGATGACCAAGATCAAGGAGATGAAGGACGCCGGCATCATCACCTCGGCCGACTGGAGCACCAAGATCACCAACAACACCGCCGGCAAGGTCGCCACCCAGATGTATGGCGGCTGGTATGAGGGCACCATACGCACCGAATCGCCCGACGGCAGCGGCAAATGGGGCGTCTACCTGATGCCGAGCCTCACCGCCGACGGCCCGCGCGCCGCCAATCTCGGCGGTTCGTCGCTCGCCATCACCTCGGTGTCCAACAACAAGGAGGCAGCCTACGCCTACCTGAAATACTCGCTCGCGACCAACGAGGGCCAGATAGCGATGCTGAAGGGTTTTGGCCTCGTGCCGTCGCTGATCTCGGCGCTCGATGACCCCTATGTCTCCGAAGGCCAACCCTATTGGGGCGGCCAGGCGGTGTGGAAGGATATCCTCGGCACCTTGCCCAAAGTGGTCCCCAGCCGCGGCACCCCGTTCCAGAGCGACGCGGAAATCATCGTCCGCGCGGTGCAGACCAAATATCTGGGCGGTGGCTACCCCGACGCCAAGGCGGCGCTCGACGATGCCGCAAGCCAGATCGCCTCGGCGACCGGCCTGCCGGTCGAAGAGTGATCTTCACGCGGCTCTTCCTTCTCCCCTTGTGGGAGAAGTGTCGCCGAAGGCGACGGAGTGTTGGACGGATCGCCGACGCTGAGTTTCTTCCGGCACCCCTCAACCGTCTTGGCGCTGCGCGCCAATCCACCTTCTCCCACAAGGGGAGAAGGGAAGAGAAAGCGGCGCCGGCTTCGACAGTAGGCCGGTAAACCTAGAAACGGGAGGCGAAGGAGGCAACGATGCGCTATCAGAACGCCACGGCATATCGCTTCCTCGCGCCCTACCTGCTGATCTTCTCGATCTTCTGGCTGTGGCCGATCATCAGCTCGTTCCTGATCTCCTTCCAGGCGACGCGCACCGTGCCGTGGCGGTTCGCCCCCACCTTCAACTGGGGCCGGCTGATCGGCGACCCTGCGTTTTTCAATGCGCTGAAGAACACGCTGCTCATCCTCGTCATCCAGGTGCCGGTGATGATCACTTTGGCGATCATCATGGCTGTGCTTTTGAATTCGCCGCTGCTGAAAGCCCGTGGCCTGTTCCGCTTCGCCTTCTTCGCCCCGGTGGTGGTCGGCGAAGTCGCCTATTCGGCGGTGTTCCGGCTGATGTTCAACCTCGATTACGGCATCATCAACAAGCTGCTGAACAGTGTCGGCCTGCCCCGTATCGACTGGTTTTCCAACGTCACGCCGGCGATGGCGGTCATCATGATCGCGGTGACCTGGCGCTGGGCCGGCTACAACGCCATCATCCTGCTCGCCGGCCTGCAGTCTATCCCCCAGGATGTCTACGAGGCGGCGACGTTGGACCGCGTCAGCAAGCTCAAGCAGTTCTTCTACATCACCCTGCCGCTGCTCAAGCCGATCATCGTGTTCTGCGCCGTGCTGTCGATCATCGGCACCATGCAGCTGTTCACCGAGCCGTTCCTGATCACCGAACGCGGCGGACCGGGCGGCGGCACCGAAACGCTCGGGCTGCTGCTTTACCGCCAGGGCTTCAGGTCGCTCAACTTCGGCTACGCCTCGGCCATCGCCTACACCATGGCCGGACTGGCGATCGCCATCTCGCTGGTGCAACTGTGGCTGACGAGGGACCCGAAATGAGCTCGCGTTCCTCTTCAAAACTGGGGCGCAGCATCGCGCTGCATCTCTTCCTGACGCCGCTGGCGCTGATCTGGCTGTTTCCTCTGTGGATGATGGCGATTTTCTCGACCATGCCCGACAGAGGCATCTTCAGCCCCAGCATCGAGCTTTTGCCGCACGGCAGTTTCCTCGACAATGTCAACAATCTGCAGCGCGACACCAATTTCATCGGCGCCATCGGCATCTCCGTCTCGGTGGCGGTGACCTATACGTTCCTGTCGGTGCTGCTCACCTCGATGGCCGGCTGGGCGCTGGCGCGCTACCAGTTCTTCGGCAAGGGCGTGGTCGTCGCCATCATCCTCGGCACCATCACGCTACCCTATGCTGTCGTGCTGATCCCGCAATTCATCATGGTGGCGCGCGACTTCAAGCTCGCCAACACCTGGGTGGCGCTGATCGTGCCGCCGCTCTTCAATTCGCTCGGCGTGCTGTTCATGCGGCAGAGCTTCTCGATGATGCCGGGCGATCTATTCGACGCCGCTCGGGTCGAGGGGGTCAAGGAGTGGCGGATCTTCCTGTTCGTAGCGCTGCCGCTGGCGCGGCCGATGCTGGCGGCGCTCGCCATCATCCTGTTCCTTGCCTCCTGGAACAACTATCTCTGGCCGCTGCTGATCAATTCCAAGCCCGGCGCGATGACGGCGCCGGTGGCGCTCGGCACGCTGATCGGTCTCACCAAAGTGTCGTGGGGCGGCATCATGGCGGGCGCCGTGATGCTCACCGTGCCGCTGCTCGGCGTGTTCGTGCTCTTGCAGCGCCATTTCGTCGCCGGCATTGCCGCCGGCGCCATCAAATAGGATCAGCATGGCAGCGGTCACACTCAAAAATGTCGTCAAGCGCTTCGGCGGCTTTCAGATCATTCACGGCGCTGACATCGACGTCAATGACGGCGAATTCGTCGTCTTTGTCGGCCCCTCCGGCTGCGGCAAGTCCACGCTACTGAGGATGATCGCCGGGCTCGAGGACATCAGCGGCGGCGAGATCGCCATCGGCGGCAAGGTGGTGAACGACGTCGAGCCGGCCGATCGCGGCATCGCCATGGTGTTCCAGTCCTACGCGCTCTACCCGCATATGAGTGTCGAGCAGAATCTGAGCTTCGGGCTGAGGATGAACGGCAACCCGAAGGCCGACACCGAGCGGCGGGTGAAGCGGGCCTCCGAGATCCTGCGCATCGCCGAGCTGATGAAGCGCCGCCCGCGGCAATTGTCGGGCGGCCAGCGCCAGCGCGTCGCCATCGGCCGCGCCATCGTGCGCGAGCCGCAAGTGTTCCTGTTCGACGAGCCGCTGAGCAACCTCGATGCCGAGCTCAGGGTGCAGATGCGGGTCGAGATCTCGCGCCTGCACAAGGAGCTCGGCGTCACCATGATCTATGTGACGCACGACCAGACCGAAGCGATGACGCTGGCCGACAGGATCGTGGTGCTGCGCGACGGCTATGTCGAGCAGATCGGCAGGCCGCTCGATCTTTACAGTGACCCCGACAATCAGTTCGTCGCAGGCTTTGTCGGCTCGCCGAAGATGAACTTCATCAAAGCTCGGGTCCTGGGGCAAAGCGCTTCCGGCGTGACGGTCGAATTGGCAGGCGGGACGCGTCTTACACAGCCGCTGAATGGCCCGGTGCCCGAACCGGGAAGCAAGGTAGTGGTGGGCGTTCGCCCAGAACATTTCGGTCATGCCGGAAAGGGCGATGCCGACCTTTCTGTAACCATCGACGTGGTCGAGCATCTGGGTGGCACGAGCTTTCTCTACACCCGTACTGCGGCTGGCGACGATATCGTCATCCAGCGCGACGCGGCCGAGGTGCCAGAGGCCCCTGAGATCACCGTTTCCATCCGCAAATCTTACTTATTCGACGACAACGGACGGCGGCTGCGCTGACGGCCAGCTCGTCTCAAATCCCAGGAGAATGACAATGACTTCAATCGCGCCCATCCGCTGGGGCATTCTCGGGCCCGGCGCCATCGCCAAGGCCTTTGCCGGCGGCGTGGCACATTCGCGCACCGGCACATTGGTTGCCATTGCCGCGCGCAATCCCGGCAAATCAGGCCTCGCTGAAAACTTCCCCGGCGCCCGCATCCTCGACGGCTACGAGGCTTTGCTCGCGGACCCGAACGTCGATGCGATCTACATTTCGACGCCGCATCCCAGCCACGCCGAATGGGCGATCAAGGCGGCCGAGGCCGGGAAGCATGTGCTTTGCGAAAAGCCGATGGGGCTGACCGCCTTCGAGGCCGATGCGATGATCCATGCGGCGCGCAAGGCCGGTACCTTTCTCGGCGAAGCCTTCATGTATCGGCTGCATCCGCAGACGGCAAAACTGGTCGAGCTGATCAGGTCCGGCGCGATCGGCGAGGTGCGCATGGTGAAGTCGAGCTTCGGCTTCGCCATGCCTGATTTCATGCCGGAGCACCGGCTCTACGCCAACGACCTCGCTGGCGGCGGCGTTCTGGACGTCGGCGGCTACCCCGTTTCGATGGCGCGGCTGATTGCCGGGGCGGCGGTCGGAACGCCCTTCGCCGAGCCGGACAAGGTGGTCGGCGCTGCGCATCTCGGCCAGTCCGGCGTCGACGAATGGGCCTCGGCGCTCCTGCATTTTCCCAGTGGCATCGTCGCCGAAGTTTCCTGCGGCATTTCGCTGGCGCAGGACAATGTCCTGCGCATCCTCGGCACCAAGGGTCGCATCGAGGTCGCGGATTTCTGGTATGCGAGCGGCAGGGAAGGCGGCACCGGCGAAATCCGCATCATCCGGCCGGGCGGGGAGGAGGTGGTCGAGGTCAGGGAAGACCGCCGGCTCTACGCTTTCGAGGTCGACGCCGCCGGCGAGGCCATCCTGGCCGGGAAGCAGGAGTTTGCCTGGCCGGGCATGGGCTGGGCCGACAGTCTCGGCAATCTGCGCGTGCTCGACAAATGGCGCGCCGCGATTGGCCTCGAATACGAGATCGAGAAGCCCGAAAAACGCCTCAACACCATCTCCGGTCGGCGGCTGCGCGCCGGCGGCACCGCGATCCCGAAGCGCGAAATTCCGGGCCTGCCGCGGCCGGCCTCGTGCCTGGCGCTCGGCTTCGAGGATTTCCGCACGTTCTCCTCGGGCATGATCCTGCTCGATGCCTATTTCGAAGACGGCGGCAACGTCTTCGACACCGCCTATATCTATGGCAGCGGCTACACCGAAACGCTGCTCGGCCAGTGGCTGACGAACCGCGGCGTGCGTGAGCAAGCGGTGGTCATCGGCAAGGGCGCGCACACCCCGCTCTGCTATCCCGATGTGATCGGCAAGCAGCTCACCCAGTCGCTCGACCGGCTGCAGACCGATCATGTCGATGTCTATTTCATGCACCGCGACGATCCGGACGTGCCGGTCGACGAATTCGTCGACGCGATGGACAGGGAGGTCAGGGCTGGCCGCATTCGCGGTCCGTTCGGCGGCTCGAACTGGACAAGGGAACGCATGGACGAGGCTATTGCCTATGCCGAGCGGACCGGTAAGCAAAAGCCTGGCGCGCTTTCGAACAATTTTTCGCTGGCCGAAATGCTGGTGCCGATCTGGCCAGGTTGCGTCACATCGTCGAGCGATGAATGGAAGGCCTGGCTGACCGACCGGCAGATGCCGAACTTTGCCTGGTCGAGCCAAGGGCGGGGTTTCTTCACCGGCCGCGCCGGGCGCGACCAGCGTGACAATGAAGAGCTGGTCCGGGTCTGGTACTCGGAGAAGAATTTCGGCCGCCGCGACCGGGCGATCGAGCTCGCCAACAGACTGGGCAAGAGCCCGATCCATGTCGCGCTCGCCTATGTCCTGGCCCAGCCGTTCCCGTCCGTCCCGCTGATCGGACCGCGCACGCTCGACGAGTTGGAGGACAGTCTGCGGGCGCTCGACATTGCGCTTTCGCCGGACGACATCGCATGGCTGGATGGCGGTTCGGATCGGCAGCGCGCGCGAGGCACGGGCTGACCTACCTCGCCTTCTCCCCTTGTGGGAGAAGGTGGATTGGCGCGCAGCGCCAAGACGGAAGAGGGGTGTTGGACGGAGTGGCGGCGTTGAGTTTCTTCCAACACCCCTCATCCGACCGAGCTTCGCTCGGCCACAGGGGGAGAAGGGAAAGCCGCGCGAGGCGCAACGCCACGGCTCTGCCCTACACTACCCCCTCAGCTTCGGCCGCCGATCCTTCCACGGCATCTCCCGTTCCAGCCGCGTGGAGACGGCGAGCACGGTCGCTTCGTCGCCGTAGCGGCCGACCAGCTGCACGCCGATCGGCACGCCGCCGTCGGACCAGCCGAGCGGCAGTGAGATCGCTGGTTGTCCGGAGATGTTGAAGGGGAAAGCGAAGACGGCGTCCGTCCACTTCGCATTGTAGCGGTCGATGTCCGGTTCCGACATGTCGTAATAGCCCAACGGCCTAGGCAGTTGCGTCAAGGTCGGGGTGATGAAGAGATCGTAGGGCGCGAGATCGCCGACGATGTCGCGGCCGATTTGCCGGATCGTCTCGACGTCGGAGATGTGGCGGATGCCGCTCGTTGCGCGGCCGCGCTCGATGATCGCCCAGGTTACCGGCTCGACGTCGCTTGGCGTCACCGGCCTGCCGATCACCGTTTCGTGGTAGCCGAAGGTTGCCGCCGTCTGCACGCAGGTCATGTTGGTGTAGGTTTTCCACACCGCATTGGCGTCGAGCGGCATGTCGTGCTCCTCGACATCGTGCCCAAGGTGCTCGAGCGCGGCGACCGTCGCCAGCACCGTGGCCTTGACCTCTGGGTCGATGGCCGTGCGGTTTGGCGGCGTGACGGTAAAGCCGACGCGCAGTTTCTTCGGCGCACGCGACGAGAGGCTGAGCCAGCTGCCGCCCGGCACCGGCGGCGTATAGGGATCGCCCGGCAGCGCGCCGGCCACGGCATCGAGATAGGCCGCCGTGTCGCGCACCGTCCTGGAGCAGCACAGGAAATAGGCGCCGCCATACCAATAGTCGCCGAAGGGCGCCAGGCTGACGCGTCCGCGCGACGGTTTTAGGCCGACGATGCCGCAGCAGGAGGCCGGGATACGGATAGAGCCAGCGCCATCGCTGGCCTCGGCGATCGGCACCATGCGCGAGGCGATGGCTGCGGCCGCGCCGCCGCTCGAGCCGCCCGGCGTGATGCCGTGCTTCCAAGGGTTTTTCGTCGCGCCGTAAAGCTTGGGTTCTGTGCTGATCGACCAGCCATTCTCGGGCGCATTGGATTTGCCGACAAGCACCAGGCCCGCCGCCTTCATGCGGCGCACGACCTCGGTGTCGAAATCGGCGACGACATCTCTCAGGAAAGAACAGGAGTTGGTGTTGGGCGCTCCGGTCCAGGACGAGCCCAGTTCCTTGAGCAGGAATGGTACGCCGGCAAAGGGCGCGCTTCTATCGACCGTCTCAGCCGAAGCCCGCGCCATGTCGTAGAGCCGGTGAATCACCGCGTTCAGCGCCGGGTTGAGTCGCTCGATCATGGTGATCGCCGCCTCGACAAGCTCGGCCGGCGAGACTTCGCCGCGCTTCACCAGCTCGGCCAGATCCAGCGCGTCGGATTCGGCGTAGGTTTCCAGGAAGCTGTCGGTGATTTCGGCCATGTCTCTCTCCCTCGTTCTGCCGTGCCCGAACGGGCGCTCCTTCTTCCTTCTCCCCTTGTGGGAGAAGGTGGATTGGCGCGTAGCGCCAAGACGGTTGAGGGGTGCTGGCGGGAGCGGCGTCGGTGCCAAGCTGGAACACCCCTCATCCGGCCGCGGAGCCTGTCCTCGGGCTTGCCGGAGGCAAGACCCGTGGGCGGCCACCTTCTCCCACAAAAAGGGGAGAAGGCGGAGCTGGGCCTCAGGCCAGCTCGACAGTCCGCCCTTCCGCGATGCTTTGCTCGGCGGCAAGCACGATGCGCAGGCTGTTGACTGCGGCGTCCATCTGCTCCGACAAGTCGAGATCCTCGCGGATGGCGCGCAGGAAGAATGCCTGCTCGCGGTCGCAAAGCTCCTGGTGGCCGGGTTCGTCCTCCATGCTGACGATCTCGTCCGGCTTGCTGAAATTCTTGTCGCCGTCGACCTGTGCGTAGTGGATCTTGAGCGCATCGGTCTTGGTGTGGCGATCGATGTCGGCGGAGTTCGATACCTCAGCCAGTTCGGCCGCACTGCTCGCCTGCTGGCCGGCGACTATGGAGACCGCGCCCTTGGGGCCGACCACATCCTTCACGAAATAGGCCGTCTCGCTCATCATCGGCCCCCAGCCCGCCTCGTACCAGCCGACCGAGCCGTCATCGAAGGTGACATGCAGATGGCCGTAATTCTGCTTGTCGGCTTCCGCCCACAATTTGGCGCCGATGCCGTGCACGCGCACCGGCTTGGCGCCGGTCAGCTGGCACATGACGTCGACATAGTGCACGCCGCAATCGACGATCGGGATCAGCGAATCGATCAGGTTCTTGTGCCAGTGCCAGGCGCTGCCGCTGCTCTGCTGGTTGAGGTTGAGGCGCATGACCAGCGGCTTGCCGAGCGTCTTGCCGACCTCGATGAACTTGATCCACGACGGGTGGACGCGCAGGATATAGCCGAGCACCAGCTTGCGGTTCTTCGCTCGCGCCGCGGCGACGACCTTTTCGGCATCCTCGATATTGGTGGCGAGCGGCTTTTCCATGAACACATGGCAACCGGCGGCAATCGCCTTCAGCGCATATTCGGCATGCGTGTTGGGCCAGCTGTTGATGGAAACGGCTTCCGGCCTGGTCTCTTTCAGCGCCTGATCGAAATCCTCGTAGAGCGGATAGCCGGCTAATTCCGCCGGGATCTTTGTGTTGCTCTTGATCGTCCGGCTCATGATGCCGACGATCTCGAAGCCATCCAGCCGGTGGTAGGCGCTGGCATGCGACGCGCCCATATTGCCCAGCCCAATCACCAGCACTTTCACCTTGTCGGTCATCTCAGCCTCCCAAATTCTTCATTGAATTGTGCGCCGCGATCGGTTGCCGCTCGTATGTCTATCTGGGACAATCACCTCAGATCAGTCGCCGCCGCTCATTGCCCGGCCCTTTCCTCTCCCCCGTCGATCGGGGGAGAGGTGTCGAGCGAAGCTCGACGGAGTGGGGGTCGACCTTCGCGCCCGCCTGAGGTTACTTGGTCGCCACATTGTGCCTGTCTTGCGGCGACTGCGCGTTTGGCGAACGCCTTCCCCCACTCCGTCGCCGCTTCGCGGCGCCACCTCTCCCCCCTCCGGAGGGAGAGGAAAGGAGCCAAGGCAGGCCAAGGGCAGCGCCGACATCGACAATTGCAGTCTTTACTTGACCGCCGAGTCGAACAGATGCGCCTTGATGTTGTCGACATCGAGCGCGGCAAAGCCCTCTGACAGCTTGTAGCCGTCGGCATCGGCCTTGACCTTGGCCTTGTCGAAGCTGTTGGCGGGGCCGATCAGCTCGTTGGTGCAGACGTCCTCGGCTTTCACCGGGCTGGTGATCTGGCCGATCTTGTGGATCTCGTCGAAGAAGCCCTGCCAGCTCGCCATATCGTGCGAGCCCCAGCCTTCGCGCTTGTCCATGTCGCCGCGGAAGACGTTGATCTGCTGCAGGATCGAGGTGGTGCCGAGCTCCGGCCCAAGGTTCTTGGCCAGCGTCGGGAACTGCTCGAACACCGCTTCGACGGCCGCGCGCGGATTCTGGTAGCCGAATTCGAGGCCCATCGCCCAGCCGCGCAGGTACTTTTCCAGGAACGCCTTGCGGTCGGCATCCTCGAGATCTGCTGCGCGCACGACGAAAGTGTTGGCCGGCAGCTTCGAATTCTGCACGCCGAGCCAGCATTCGAAGTCGAGGTTCTTGGCGATCCATTCGGCCCGCAGCCCTTCCCATGACAGGGCGGCGTCGCCCTGGCCGCCGGCAAGTGCGGTGCCCCAGGTCGGCCAGCCGGCCTCGACATACTTCACCTTCTTGATGTCGACGCCTTGCGCCGCCAGCAGCGGGTCAGTGATCGACTGCCAGGCGGCGGAGCCGAGCAGAATGGTCTTTCCTTCTAGCTGCTTCAGGTCGTTTGTTCCCTCGCCCTTGCGGAAAGCGAAGCTGAACGTGTCGCGCGCGCCCATGTGGAACACGGATTTGAGCTTCATGCCGTTCTGGATGGCGAAGGAGAAAACGCCGGGCGAAGGGAAGCCCATGTCGGCCTGGCCGACATCGACGAACTTCACCGTTGCGGTGCCGTCCGACGGACCCGGCTGCATGTCGGTTTCGAGGTCGCCGAAATAGCCGGCCTTCTTGGCCGCCCAATAGGGATAATCGTCCAGCACTTCGAGCGTGCCGCGCGGCGAGATCCACGTGAATTTTTCATAGGCCTCGGCCTTGCCCCTGAGGCTGGAAGCGCCGAGCGCAGTCGCCGTTACTAGGCCGGCACCGGTCACCTGCAGGAAGTAACGGCGGCTGATCCTCGCACTATGGCTGATTGAACTTTCTTTGGTCATGGCATTCCCCTTTTTTGTTGATTTTCAGTCTCTTGCCGCCCGCCTCCCGGGACCTTTCGTCATTTCTGCGCTCACGCCTCCCAGCTCGCCCACTTCTTGCCGATCAGGAAGAACAGCACGTAGATCAGGATGCCGAGGGTCGAGAGGATCAGAACCACGGCGAAGAACTGCGGCATCTGGATCATCGACGAATAAGTGGTCAGCCGGTTGCCGAGGCCGAAGCCGCCGCCGACCATCTCGGCGCCGACCGCGGTCAAAAGCCCGAAGATCGCGCCGATCATCAGCCCGACCAGGATCATCGGCAGCGCCATCGGCGCCCGGATCTTCCAGAATATCTGCAAGGTGCTGGCGCCATAGGAACGCGCCAGCGCGATCTTGGCGCTATCGACGCGGCGAAAGCCGGTCGCCGCATTGATCATCACCATCGGACCGGCGGCCAGCGCCACTGCGATGATGCGCGGTGTGTAACCAAAACCGAAGCGCAGGATCAAAAGCGGCACCAGCGCCAGCATCGGCGTGGTGACCAGCAGCAGGATGTAAGGCGCCACGATCTTCTCGGCGAAGGGAAATTGCGTGATCACCGCAGCCATCACCAGGCCGATGATGGCGCCGATCGAGAAGCCGGAAATAAGCTCGACCAGCGTGTAGCCGAGATGCGGCGCAATCAGCGGGAACTCGTCGAACAGCGCATAGGCGATCGCGCTTGGCGCCGGCATGATGTAGTGCGGCACGTTGAACAGCCGCAGCGCCAGCGCG